>DAOTYZ010000116.1:0-11179 GCA_034434555.1 Candidatus Roseilinea sp. | reverse complement strand
TCACCGTTCGCATTCCTGCCACCAGCGCCAACCTCGGCCCGGGCTTTGACTGCATGGGCCTGGCTCTGGATTTGTGGAACACCTTCGAGCTATACCGAGGTGAAGGGAGCGGGATCAGCGTGGCATCGCACGGCGAGGGCCAGGATGTGCTCCCCAGCGACGCCAGCCACTTAGTGGCCCATACCATGCTCGAAGAGCTGAACCTGCACGCGCCATTTGACGCGCGCAGCCAAGCGTATCACATCGTCTGCCACAATCACGTGCCTTGCGCCAGCGGGCTGGGGTCTAGCTCCACGGCGGTGCTGGCCGGCCTGCTCTTCGCTCACGCGCTGTTGGATTCGTCAATCTTGCGCACATCGGCTGGCTTAGCCCAGGTGCTTCGGCGCGCCTTTGAGATCGAAGGCCATGGGGACAACGTGGCGCCGGCCCTGCTGGGCGGGCTGGTGGTCGTGGCGAGCCACAACGGCGAGGTGATCGCGCACAAGATCGAGCCGCCGCCGCTGCGCCTGGTGGCGTGCGTGCCGCGCTTTCACTTCATGACCGCTCATGCCCGCTCGGTACTGCCGCTGCGCTACGCCCGCAGCGACGCCGTGTTCAACATCGGTCGGGCGATCCTGGTGGCCGAAGCGCTGCGCACGGCCAATGCGCAACTCTTGGCAAAAGCAATGGACGACCGATTGCACGAGCCATATCGCCTGCCGGCCATCCCCGGCGCCATCGAGGCCAAGCGCGCTGCGCTCGCGCACGGCGCGTATGCAGTGAGCCTGAGCGGCGCCGGCCCGGGCATCCTGGCTTTTGCCGACGAGAATCACGAAGCCATCGGCCAAGCCATGCAGTCCGCCTTCGCCTCGGCGGGTGGGCTGAGCGCGCGCTACTGGATACTAAACGTGAGCTTGGCCGGCGCTCAGATCATCGTTTGACGGTTATCATGGTTGTTTGTAGAATCCAAGCGCTTACTTAACCCAGTTGGAGAGTGACCCCATGGCGAGTGTGACCTACGAGCACGTGACCAAGCGGTTCGGCGATGTGGTTGCGGTGAACGACCTCAATATATCTATTGCCGACCGAGAGTTCCTCGTCTTCGTTGGACCGTCGGGGTGCGGCAAGACGACCTCGCTGAGAATGCTGGCCGGCCTAGAAGAAGTGACCGAGGGCAATATCTACATCGGCGACCGCATCGTGAACGACGTGCCGCCAAAAGACCGCGACATTGCGATGGTCTTCCAGTCCTACGCGCTGTATCCGCACATGTCCGTGTACGACAACATGGCGTTTGGCCTGAAGCTGCGCCGTGTGCCCAAAGACGAGATCGATCGGCGTGTGCGCGAGGCCGCTCGCCGGCTGGGCATCGAATCATTGCTCGACCGCAAGCCCAAGCAACTCTCCGGTGGCCAGCGCCAGCGCGTGGCCGTCGGGCGCGCCATTGTGCGCAACCCCGCGGTGTTCCTGATGGACGAGCCGCTCTCTAACCTGGATGCCAAGCTGCGCGTACAAGCGCGCGCCGAGATCAGCAAGCTGCACATGCAACTGGGCACGACCTTCATCTACGTCACCCACGACCAAGTCGAGGCCATGACGATGGGCACGCGCATCGCGGTGATGAAGGATGGCGTGTTACAACAGGTGGACACGCCGCAGGTGCTCTACGAGCGACCGGATAACGTCTTCGTGGCCGGCTTCATCGGTAGCCCCTCCATGAACTTCTTCGACGCCACGATCACCGGCAGCGGCAACGACCTCTACGTGGACACCGGCGCCTTCCGCGTGCGCATTCCTGAGAACAAAGTCGCGCCATACAAGCCACACCTCGGCAAGCAGGTCATCTTCGGCATCCGCCCAGAGGACATCCACGACCCAGAATATGCGCCGCCGGGCATTCACCAAGCCATCGTGGAATCGAAAGTGGACGTGGTCGAGCTGATGGGCAACGAGGTCATCCTCTACATGATGACCGCCGACAACCAACCGTTCCTCGCGCGAGTGGATCCGCGCACCAAGGCGCGCGTGGGCAACACGATGGGGCTGGCCTTCAACATGGACAATATGCACATCTTCGACAAACAGACGGAGAAGGCGATTCGGTAACAGAAAGCCCCTGCACGACAAGCAGGGGCTTTCGATTTTCAAGAGGTCTGCTTTTTATAGGTCTCAGCCTCATCGAGCAACTGCTGCGCGCTGCGCAGGCCGGCTTCGCCGCTGGTGCCCAGCATCTGGGCCAGTTCTTCCAACCGTGTTTCCCGATCGAGAGGGCGAACGACGGTCGTCGTGCGGCCGTTGCGTTGAAGCTTCTCCACCTTGTAATGCGCGTCGCCGAAGCTGGCCAACTGCGGCAGATGGGTGATGCACAGCACCTGATGGGTGCGCGCCAGTTGCCACAGCTTCTGGCCGACGACCGTGCCCACGCGCCCGCCGATGCCCTGGTCAATTTCATCGAAGATCAGCGTGGGCGTGCTATCGGCGTGCGCCAACGTCGCCTTGAGGGCCAGCATCAGGCGCGCGGCCTCGCCGCCGCTGGCGACCTTGGCCAATGGCTTCAACCCCTCGCCCAAGTTAGGGGCAAGCATGAACTCCACGTGATCGGCGCCGGTCGTATCCGGCTCTTGAGGGGTGAAGCAGACTTCGAACCGCGCGCCGCTCATGCGCAGGTCGCGCAGCTCAGCCTCGATGTCTCTGGCCAGCCTATGCGCGGCTTCCCGCCGCTTCTCAGAAAGCGCGCCGGCCAGGGTGTTGACGATCTCCGCCAACGCCACTTCCTGCTGTTGGAGCGATTCCAGGTGTTCGGCGCTGTGCTCGATCTGGTTTAGCTCGGCCTCGGCTTGTGCGGCAAAGGCCAGCACGGCCTCGACCGTCTCGCCATATTTGCGCTTGAGCTTTTTGATCAGCTCCAGCCGTTCTTCCACCTTCTGCAAGCGCTGGGGGTTGAACTCGATCGCGTCGCGATAGTCGCGCAGGGTGCGCGCCACCTCGCCCAGGATGGCGTTGGCTTCTTCCAGCGCGGCGTGATATGCCTCGAAGCGTTTGTCGAAGCGCGCCAGTTGGGCGACGGCGCGCATGGCCTGGGCGAGCTGGTCGAGCGCCGCCGGCGAACCGCGCGACGATTCGTAGAGCAAGGCGTAGGCTTCATCGGCGTAGGCGGCCAGCGCCTCGGCGTTGGCCAGGCGGGCGTGTTCTTCCAATAGCGCGTCTTCCTCGCCGGCCTTTAAGCGTGCCGCGCGGATCTCTTCAATCTGAAACTTGAGCATGTCCACGCGACGGGCGCGCTCGCGCTCGTTGCGCTGAAGGGTCTCTATCTGCCGGCGCACCGCGCGCAGTGCGCCGACCTGAGTCGCCATCTGCTGGCGCAGGTCCCAGCACCCCGCATAGCGGTCTAACAGGTTGACGTGCTCTCTCACCCGCAGCAGCGAGAGGTGCTCGCTTTGTCCGTGCAGGTCCACCAGCAACTCGCCCAGCGCGCGCAACACATCCTGCCCCACCGTGCGACCGTTGACGCGCGCAATCGAACGACCGTTCGCGCGCACCTCGCGCGCCAGCGTGAGATGGCCCGGCGCATCGTTATCCAGGCCATGCTCGGTGAGCAGCGCCTCAATCTGATCGCGCAGCGCAGGGCTGCTGTCAGAGCAATTGAAGAACCCCTCGATGAGCGAGGCCGAAGCGCCGGCGCGCACCATGCTGGGGTCGGCGCGATCACCGAGCAACAGCGAGATGCAGTCCACGATGATGGATTTGCCCGCGCCGGTCTCGCCGGTGAGCACGTTCAGCCCAGGCGCAAACGACAGATCGAGCGCCTCGATGATTGCAAAGTCGCGCACGCGCAGTTCAGCGAGCATCGCGGTAATGAACTTTATCCCCCTTCAGGCGACTTGGTCAAGGGCAGCGGCAAAGATCTGGAGCGCCTCATCAATCTGCGCCTCGTTCACCACCAGCGGCGGGATCCAGCGGATCACGTTCTCATACGAGCCGCAGGTGAGCAGCAACAGATTGTGGTCGGCGCAGTGTTTGACGAGCTGCTGCGCGAGATGCTTGCTTGGAGCGCCGGTGTGCGGGTCAATCAACTCGGTCGCCACCATACAGCCCAGGCCGCGCACATCGCCGAGGATGGGGAAGTCTCTCTGTAGCGCGCGCAAGCCCTGGAGCAATTGCTGGCCGCGCGCCAGGCTGTTCTCCGGCAGCCGCTCATCCTTCATCACGCGGATCGTCTCGACGGCGGCAGCCGCCGAGACCACGTTAGGCCCGTAGGTGCCGCCGTGCGAGCCGGGCAGCCACGTCTGCATGATCTCGCGGCGGGCGGCCACGCAACTCAGCGGCATGCCCGAAGCCAACCCTTTGGCCATCACCAAGATGTCGGGCACGACCCCGACGTGCTCAAGGGCGAAGAACTTGCCGGTGCGCCCGAAGCCGGTCTGCACTTCGTCAAAGATGAGCAAGATGCCGTGCTCATCGCAGATCTGGCGCAGCGCGCGCAGAAAGGAGGCCGGCGGCACGACGTAGCCGCCTTCGCCCAGCACCGGTTCGACGATGATCGCTGCGGTCTCCTGCGGCGCAGTTTGTGTCTTCAGGAGAAAGCGCACCGCCTCCGGCGCGTAACCGCAGCAGCGCCCGCCGTCATTCGGGCAACTGGCGCTGAGGGCGGCGCGCTCGGCAGCGCTCAGCGTTCGCTGGGCCACCGGACAGTGATAGCAGTGCGCATAGGGCGCGGCGAACACACCGGCCGGCAGCGGCTGATACTTCGAGCGATAGCTCGTCTTGCTCATCGTCAGCGCCATCGTCAGATGCGTGCGCCCATGGAACGACCCCTCGAATGCGATCACGTTGGTGCGGCCGGTGGCCTGTTTGGCCAGCTTGATGGCAGCTTCGACGGCCTCGGCGCCGCTGTTGCTGAAGAAGAACTTGTCAAGCTCAGGCGGGCAGATGCTGGCCAGCTCGTCGGTCAGCTCCAGCACCTTGTCGGCGATGGCGATGCCGATCTGCCCATGCAACAGCCGCGCAGCCTGCTCCTGGATGGCGCGCACGATGCGCGGGTGGGCGTGGCCGGTGTTCGTCACGCCGATGCCGCAAGTGAAGTCCATATAACGCCGACCGTCTTTGTCATACAGATAGATCCCTTCGCCGCGCTCAACGTGAATGTCGAAGGCGCGCGCCCAGACGGGGGAGAGATGCGCTTTGGCCATGATGCGCCCAGTGTACCCGCATGGGATTCGCAAGTGCGTCCACGATCCGGGACAACCCTTTTAGGATGTGCTGCCCAGCGAAGTTTGTGCTAGCCGTGCGACGGCACTGCCGTCGCCCACCCAGCATCTTGTCGAATGCACCCGCATGACAGGCAAGCCTATAAAATCCCCACACGCATGGTGCGCTGGCTGGTCAACAACGTCAGCCTGATGATCCTGGCCGTGCTAATGGCGTTCCTCGTCTGGGTCGTGGCTTCGCTCCAGCAGGATCCGATTGTAGAGAACACGCTCAGCGCGCCGGTTGTGGTCGTCTCGCCGCCGCCCAACGAGACCATCCTCGCCAGCACGCTGCCGGCCTCGGTGACGGTGCGCGTGCGTGCGCCACAGAGCACGTTTGACGCGCTCAGCGCCGGCAGCATCCAAGTGCCGGTTGACCTCTCGCAACTGGGCGCGGGCGAACACGCGATTAGGCTAGAGCCGATGGTTCGCGCATCGCCGGCTATGGTGCTCTCCTGGCGGCCGGTGACCGCCAGCGTGACGATCGCGGAGGTGATCAGCACGAGCGTGCCGGTGCGCGTCGTCCTAGAGGGGGTGCCTGCGATCGGTTATCGGGCGCAGCCGCCGATGGCGGATCCGGAGCAGGTGCTCGTCACCGGCGCACGGCAAATCATCGAGCAGCTCGAGCGGCTGGAGGTCAGGGTCAACATCGAGGGGGCGCGCTCAGCAGTTGAGCAGATGGCCAGGCCGACGGCGCGCGACCGCGACGGCGCAACCATCACAAACATCGTCCTGTCGCCGACGATAGTGGCCGTGCGCGTCCCGCTGGAACAGCTCAGCAACTTCAAGGATCTGGCGGTGCGGGTGCGGCCGGTTGGCCAGCCGGCTGAAGGCTACGCCATCACCAGCATCTCGGTTTCGCCCCAGGTGGTGACGGTGTTCGGGCCGCGCGAGGCCATCCAGCAGCTCCCCGGCTTCATTGACACGCTAGAGGTCTCAGTCTCTGGGGCTACGCAGGACGTGGAACAGCGCGTCGGGTTGAACGTGCCCCCCAACATCTCGCCGATCGGCGAGAACATGACGGTGCTGGTGCGCGTGCGGATCGAACCGCAGCAGGGCGCGCGCACCGTGTCTCGCCGCCCGATTATCGTCGGCATCGGCGACGGACTCACCGCCAAGGTCTCACCGCTCACGGTGGACATCGTGTTGGCCGGCCCGCAGCCCACGTTAAACCGCTTGACCCTCGATAACGTGCGCGTGGAAGTGGACGTCACGGGGCTGGACGTGGGTGTACATCAATTAACCCCCAAGGTGACCGTACCTGAGGATGTCAGCGTGCAGAGCGTGGTGCCCTCCGCGGTTCAAGTCGAGATCACCAACGCCAATCGCTAGGCTCGCCCAACCGGACTAACGATGCAGGGCGCTTTTTACGAAAAACCATAGGTTGGCCGGTCGCTCGGCCAGCCGGCGCATGAAGTACGGGTACCAGTGCGTGCCATACGGCACGTAGACGCGGACGGCAAATCCATCGCTGGCGAGCTGCGCTTGTAGGTCGCGCCGCACCCCGTAGAGCATCTGGAACTCAAACCTGTCGCGCGAGAGCTGCCTCTCCGCTGCGTATGCCTGAGCGTCCGCGATCAACTTCTCGTCGTGGGTTGCCAGCGCAGCCAGCGGGGGAATGCGACCATCCCTGGCCGGCTGAGCTTGGCCGCAGCGATCAAGCAACAGGCGAGCCAGCTTGGCATAGTTGGCATCTACTTCGGCCTTGCGGGGGAAGGCTTTATCCGCCGGCTCGCGGTAGGCGCCCTTGCACAAGCGAATCGAGATGCCGGCATCGGCCAGCGCGAGCAGGTCGGCTTCGGTGCGGTAAAGGTAAGCCTGCAAGACGGCGCCGACGTTGCCGAATTCTGCGTGTAGCGCCCGCACGATTGCCAATGTGCGATCCGTATAGGCCGTGCTCTCCATGTCCACGCGCACGAAGTTATCCAGCGCTTTGGCATGGGCAACCACGCGCCGCACATTGCGCAGGCAGAAGTCCTCGCTCAGGTCTAGGCCAAGCTGGGTGAGCTTGAGCGAGATGTTGGACCGTGCGCCGGCTGCGGCAAGTGCATCGAGGGCGCGCAGATATTCGTCGGCTGCATTGCGCGCTGCCTGCTGGTCGGTCACGCTCTCGCCGAGGAAGTCCAAAGTGGCATACAGTCCTTTGCCGTTTAGTGTGCTCACAGCGTCAATAGCGGCGCCGATAGACTCGCCGCAGACAAACCGCCGCGCCATTTGGTGCGCCACTGGCAGGCGGGTGATCGTGGCTTGTGCCCAAGGCAGGCGGGAGAGATGGAATAGCGTGTGCTGGAGCATGAGCTAATATTAGTGTACCTTGAAGTAGAATCAAACAAGATCCCTTGGACCGCTAAGGGAAGCCTCTAGTGAAGGTTAGTAGCTATGCCGACCACATCTGACCTCCGCCGAGGAATGCTGATTCGCTATAACGGCGATGTCTGGCGCGTGTTGGAATATCAACACATCGCTCCCGGCAACTGGCGCGCGATGGTGCGCATGAAGCTCAAAAACATCTATAACGGCAAAGTGATCGAAGATCGCGTGCGCGCCGGGAGCGACATAGATGTCGTCCAATCGGAGTTGCGACCGGCCCAATTCCTCTACAGGGACGGCAATACCTATTACTTCATGGATACCGAGAACTACGACCAAATCGCCCTGGATGAGGACGTGGTGGGAGACGCAGCGCAGTTCGTGCGCGAGAACGACATGGTGAACTTGTTGGTCCTGGATGGCTCGCACATCGCCGGCGTGGAACTACCTACCTTTGTGACCTTGAAGGTCATCCAGGCTGATGTCGCCGTGCGCGGCGATACCGCAACCAACGTGATGAAGAATGTCACCCTGGAGACGGGCGCGGTGATCCAAGCACCCAGTTTCGTCAAAGAGGGGGACCTGGTGAAGATAGACACCCGCACCGGTGAGTATATTGAGCGGGTGAAGGAATAGCATCCGCAGAGGGTGCGTTGAACCCATCTCGCAAGCATAAGGCGGAGAGCAGGCCGGCGCGGTCGCCGGCCTGAAATGATGCTACCGGACTACCGCGTTCGACAGCGCGACTACCTGCTGGAGATCAGCCGTGCGCTCACCTCGCGCCTGAATCTGAACGAAGTGCTGCGCCTGATCTTGCAACAGGCCGCAGAGATGCTCAATGGCCATGCTGCCCTGGTCGCGCTGGTTGAGCCAGATGGGCGCTACACGATCCGCCAGTCCTACGGCATTCCCCAACCAATCCTCGATCAGCTCCAGCCGATGTTGAACCAGCTAGAGGATGTGGGCGAGGCGGTCACTGCGCTGGAGCGCAACCTTATCGCCATCGCACGGGCAGTTGGGCTGGGGCTGTGGCAGGTCGTTTCCTTGCCGCTCAAGATAGAAGGGGAGGAGTTCCTCGGCGCGCTCTATGTCTTTCGCGTGCGTGGCGGAGCGTTTAGCCGCGACGACCGGCGCGTGCTGCAGAGCTTCGCCGACCAGGCTGCTATTGCTGTCCACAACGCGCGGCTCTATGAGCAGCTCAGCTACGAGAAGAGCCGGCTCAACGCCATCCTGGAGTTCAGCGCCGATGGCGTGGTGATCATGGATGCGGCGCATCACATTCAGATCTTCAACCGAGCGATTTCGAACCTGCTCGGCATCCCGGCCAGCGAGGCGATCGGCCGCAAGTTCGAGGAGGTGCTGGTGCTACAGCATAGGCGGGCCGGCATTGCCCTAGAAGAGGCCGAGGCACAGGGCTGGCCGTTGGTGAGCGCGTCCTCGCCGCTATTCGTTGAGGGTGACCTGCTGCGCCGCAACGGCAGCCTGGTGAGTGTGGAGATCTCTTTTGCGCCCCTGTTCAACCGCGAGCGTAAGCTCATCAACATCATCGCCGATGTGCATGACCTCACCCGCATCCGCGCCGCCGAGGAGATGAAAGCCACCTTCATCTCCGCCGTATCGCACGAGCTGAAGACGCCTGTGGCGCTGATCAAAGGCTACGCCAGCACCCTGCGCCGCGCCGACGCCCAGTGGGATGAAGCCACAGTGCGCGAAAGCCTCAGGGTGATCGAAGAGGAAGCCGACCACCTGACCGAGCTGATCGAGAACCTGCTGGATGCCTCGCGTGCCCAGACCGGCAGCTTTAAGCTCGCGCCGGTGGAGCTGGATATTGATGACCTGGTGGTGCGCGTGGCGAAGAAGTTTCAGGCCCAGACCCCGACCCATCGGATCATCGCCGATGTCTCCCCGACCATGCCGTTGGTCTTCGCCGACGAGGCGCGGATCACCCAGGTGCTCAGTAACCTCATCTCAAACGCGGTGAAGTACTCGCCGCCCGGCAGCGAGATTCGCATCAGCGGGCGCGCCACGCCCAAAGAAGTCATCATCACCGTAGCCGACCAAGGCATCGGCATCGCGCCGGAAGAGCGGGATAAGCTCTTTGAACGCTTCTATCGTTCTGAACGCGCTGTGCGGCGCGGCACACCCGGCACCGGCCTGGGGTTGTATCTCAGCAAAGCGATCGTCGAGGCGCACGGCGGGCGAATCTGGGTGGAAGATAACGAAGACGGCCAGCCCGGCGCTCGCTTTAGCTTTAGCCTGCCGCGCGCACATTAACCGGCCAGGCGCTGAGCAATGAGTTCCACCGGATGCCAGGCCGCCCGACCGGCGAAGTGGCGAATTTGCTCGCGGCAGGAGGTGCCTGGCGCGGCGATGAGAGCGTCGCCATCGGCAGCGCGCAGCGCCGGCAATAGGCCAAGTTCAGCGATCTTCTTCGAGAGGTCGTAGTGTTCTGCTTCGTAGCCAAACGCGCCGGCCATGCCGCAGCACGTGCTCTCGATCTCGCTGACGCGGTAGCCGGCGGCAGTGAGCAAAGCCCGCGTTCCCGAGGTGCCCCACAGCGCTTTCTGATGGCAGTGACCGTGCAACAGTACTTGTTGCGCGCCACCCCCTTCTTTGAACGGGGGCAGGTGCGCAGCGAGGAAGTCCTCGACCGACATGGCTGCCTGAGCCACCGCCTCGCTCGCCTCGCCGGGCCAAAGGTCGCGGTAGTCATCCTTGAACATACTCAGACAGCTCGGTTCGAGGGTCAAGATCGGCAAGCCCTGCTTGGCCAGCGGCGCGAGCTGCGCCAGGTTGAAGCGCGCTTGCTCGCGCGCCGCCGCCGGCTGGCCCTGCGACATCAGTGGACGCCCGCAGCACTTGCAAGGCGGCACAACGACTTCGCCGCCGGCGGCTTCCAGCGCGCGCACCGCGGCGATGGCCACCTCTGGGTGGTTATAGCGCGAGAAGGTGTCCACGAACAACACGGCGCGAAAGCGCGCCTCAGGCGCAGGCCGGCTGCGCCACCAGCGGTCAAATGTCCGACGGGTGAATGAGGGCAGCGCGCGCGGTTCAGCGATTCCCAGGGCGCGCTTGAACACAGGCTGATTCAGCGCCCAGTTTGAGCTCGGCGCAAGCGTTGCGGCCAGCGGACTGAGCGCGCCGATGCGCCCCAGCAGCCAGGCGCGCAGCGGCATACCGCGCGCGGCGTAGAAGTGGGCCATGAACTCGCTCTTGAGCTTGCTCATGTCCACGCCGGCGACGCACTCGGTGGCGCACGCCTTACAGCTCAGGCACAAGTCCAGCGCTGCTTTGACCTCGTCCAGATTTGGCCTGGGCAAGCCGTTCAGCGTCTTCTCGCTGATGAACGCGCGCTGCAAGTTCGCCCGCCCGCGTGTGCTGTGCATCTCCTCGCGCGTGGCGCGGTATGACGGGCACATCACCCCTCCTTCCAGCTTGCGACAGGCGCCGTTGCCGTTGCACTGCTCGACCATGCCGGCGAACGACCCATCTACCCGAAAGGCCAGGGTGGTGGGCAGCGCGCGCGTGGGGTGATAGCGCAGGTGCTCATCCATCATCGGCGCGCGCACCTTCTTGCCGGGGTTGAGCAAGCCGCGCGGGTCGAAGAGGTCTTTGAGTTCACAGAAGGCGCGATAGACCTCGCT
>DAOTYZ010000115.1:0-5726 GCA_034434555.1 Candidatus Roseilinea sp. | reverse complement strand
AAGGGCAACAAGAAGCCCAGCCCGAGCGCCAGTTGCCAGGCGTTGATCACCCCGCTGGGCAGGTCGAGCGCAGCATGCTTGAGATAGACGGCCCCGATTGCCTGGCTGACCATCGCGACGATCACCAGGATCAGGCCGAGCCAGGTGGTCGTGCTGCGCGCCAGCGAAGGGGCAGCGACGACCGCCAGGCCGGCGGCGGCCACCGCGATGCCCAACCACTCCCGACGCGCTACCCGCCGGCCCAGCCACAGCCGCGAGAGGATCGTCACCTGGAAGGGCATAGTGGCGAGGAATAGGCTGTACCGGCACCTCGCGCAGCCCCAGCCAGGCCGCGCCCAGGAAGAGCGTGCTGTTGGTCAGGCCGACGATCGCCAGTTGGCCCCATTGCCGGCCGCGCGGCAGCGCCCCATCGCAGCGCAGGCCGTAGTGCCAGGCCATCATCAGCGCGCCGGCGACCGCAAAGCGCACGCTCAGGATCGTCAGCGGCGGCTGGCCCTGAAAGCTGTATTTGGCCGCCGTCGAGGCCGACGCCCAGAGGAAGGAGAAGATCAGCCCAAGCAGAACGTCCATGATGGCGTCATGCAGTCGAGAATATCGCCGCTTCAGTCGCGCTCATTCTGGCGAAGTGGTGAAGCGATAGTATAAGTGGGCTGTGAAGACCACTCGTTACTTGGGAGTGGTCCAATCCGAAATGAAAGGCTGCGCGTATGCGCTCGCCTGAAGCGCTGCGGGGTCGCTGAGTTACCCTGTCACCCTGAGCGCAGCGAAGGGTCTAAAGTCGCGGTTGGCTGAGGCGCCGCAGGGTTGCTAGGGTGGGGCGTTTGATGGCTTCGCGGGGGGCGTAGCACCGCTACGCCCCTACGATATGGTCGGGCGGGATTTTAGATGCTTCGCTGCACTAGCATGACACGCCAAACGATCTGTGAATGCACCCGTTCTTGCCAGATCGGAATAAATCTCTTAACATGAATACGCCTACACTGGGGCTTTGGTTAAGGAGACGCACATTCTATGGACATAGGCGCTACCCTCTCTCGAGCCTTTGACATCACGATTAGGCATCGCAGCTTGTGGTTTCTCGGTTTCCTCACCGCGCTGCTCGCCGGCGCGGTGAATCTACCCGCCTTGCCGATTGACCTGCCGCCCGGTGTGCTTGTGCCTGGGGAGCTGCCGCGCTTGGATGAGGGCGATTCCCGTCTGGCGGCGGCCTTAGTCACCCTGCTGTGCATCCTCGTCGTGCTGGCGATCATCCTGGCCGTGGTCGGCGTGATCGCCCAGGGCGGGCTGATCGCCGGCGTCGGCCAGATCGAAGAACAAGGGAGTACCTCCTTCGGCCAAGCCTGGTCGGCCGCTGCGCGTCGGTTTTGGGCATTGCTTGGGTTGCGGATCGTGCTGGCCTTGCCTGTGCTGGGGTTGGTCGTGCTGGCAGTTGTGTTGCTGGGCGGATCATTGCTGCCGGTTGCGATTGCAGTCTTGCGGGGGGAAGAATCCCCTGATCTGGGCAGCGCCGGCACCAGCCTGTTGTTGCTGCTGTGCAGTGGGTGTGTGATGATTTGTGTCACTGGGATATACAGCATCCTCGCCTCGGCGCTTCAGACGTTTGGCGAGCGCGCGATCTTGCTGGAGGATCTAGGGGTCATCAGCGGCCTGCGCCGGGGCTGGGAGGTGCTTATCAGCAACCTGTTCAATGTTATCCTGCTTGCGCTGGTGCTCATAGTACTCAACGCGCTGTTCTCGCTGATCACCGGCTTGGTTCTGACCGCGCTCGCGTTGCCGGCTAGGATTGGTGAGCTTGTGAGCAGCTTAAGCGCAGAGGGACCGCAAACGGGCACACTCATCTTTACCGTCCTCATGTTTGTCCTTGTCGCGCTCATCGGCGCGTTGATCAGCGCGCTGGTCGCCACGTTTGGCTCCGCCGTTTGGACGATCGCTTATCGCCAGATCGCCGACACGCTGCGCCGCTCGCGACAGCTCGCTGCGCAGCTGGCTTAGCGCAACAGTTCGTCGTAGATTCGGCGCGTCTCCTCCGCTGCCCTCGACCAACTAAACTGGCTGGCTTGTGCTGGCCCACGCGCTTGTAGATCGCGGCGCAGGTCGTGGTCCGTCAAGATGCGCCGCAACGACTGCGTCCACGCCTGGACGTCCAACGGCGGCAGAAGCAGGGCAGCCTGGCCGCAGACCTCGGGCAGCGAGGCTGCGTTCGACGCCACCACCGGCGCGCCGCAGGCCATCGCTTCCAACGGGGGCAGGCCGAACCCCTCATAGAGCGAGGGGAAGGCGAAGACTGTCGCCAGTGAATAGAGCTTGACTAAGTCTTCGTCCTCCACGCCGCTGAGCAGGCGCACGCGACCGGTCAGGCCGAGGTCGTGGATGGCGCGAAAGGTTGGCGCGTGCAGCCAGCCGGCCTTGCCCACTACGATCAGCTCCTGCGCCAGCGAGTCATCCTCTTCCAACAGCGCCCTGAAGGCCTTGAACAACGTGGTCAGGTTCTTGCGCGGCTCAATCGTGCCCACAGCCAGGATAAAGCGATCCGGCAGGGCGTAGCGCGCCTGCGTTGCCCGCAGCGCGCTGCTGTCCAGCACGCGCCGAAAGCGCGGCGAGATGCCCTCGTGGATCACGCGCAGCTTATCCTCGGGCAGGCGATAGATGCGCACCGCGTCGCGCTTGGTGTGCTCGCTGACGCAGATGATCGCGTCGGCGCGCCGCAGGAAGCTCGGCATGGCCAGTGTGAGGAAGACCCGATTGCGCGGGAGGTGGTATTCCGGGAAGACCTTGAAGATCAGGTCGTGCAGGGTGAAAACGGTCTTTAAGCCCTTGAAGCGCGGCAGGAGGTGCTCGGTGGCGTGGAAGAGCCGCGGCGCCGGCAGCGGCGCGCGCGTGTTGGTCTGGGCGCGGCTGAACAGCTCATCCTGCGCCAAGTTGAGCCAGTGGCTGATCAGCGCGCGCAGCCGCCAGGGATAGGGCGTCTGCGTGGTCGCAAAACAGTTCAGCGATTGGATCAGCCGGCTGGGCGCAGCGCGGAGCGCATCGTGATAGAACACCCCGATCTCGTGGGTGGTTTTGCCGGTCCCTGCCTGCGCGACCAGCGCGCCGATCAGCTCCTCAGCGTAGCGGCCCAGGCCGGCTTTGCGGTGCACCGCCGGCGATGCGTCAATCACGATCATGGGTGTTGAGAATATAAATTGATGTGAGTGCGGATCAAGTGGGCGCATGGATGTTTTGGGGCGTGGGGTGTAGCATCGCCACGCCCCTACACGGCAATGTGGGGGTGGGCATGGGTGATTTCGTCGGGCTTTGGTTGGGTGGACGCTGCGGGGTTGCTGAGGCCCTGCCTCACGCTTTTCATTCTGAGTACTCAGAAACGGTCTCTAAGACCTGAGCGCTAGCACGGCATGCCGTGTCCACCGACTTCATCATACTCGCAGCGAAGAATCTAAACTCGCGGCTAACCGAAGGGTGGCCGAGGCAGCAGGCCGACGGATGCCGCTCAGCATGACAGCCCCCTTTCATTCCCCCGCATCCTGGGAAACAGCGACTGCGCCACCGCGCCGCTGTTTCCCCTGGGCCGAATGATGGCCCCGCCATCATCGGGTGTTGCTGGGAATTAGACGGGGTGTTTGGCAGCTTCGCGGTGTTTTGGTCGGGTGGGAGCTTGGATGCTTCGCTACGCTAATTAGAATGACGGGGTGAGGCAGGATGCCGGTGCCTCCTATGCGCTTAATGCTGGTCATGCCGAGCGTCACCTGTCCCGAATCATGAACGCACAAGCGCATTCACAGCCAGGGGCAGAGCCTTGGGTGGGCGACGGCAGTGCCGTTGCCCACCCTCTACAAGATTCGCCTTCGCTGGCAGCATCGCTTGGGTAGAAGGTTTCCCCGTCGGTGAATGCACTCGACACAGCAGCGTCACATATAATCCTGATCAATGCCATTCACAGTAAATGACCTACAAGACCTAACGCGCATCCTGATCGAGCGGCCGGAGTGGCTGAACGAGATGCGGCGCATCTTGCTCACCAACGAGCTGCTGGCGCTGCCGTCGCTGGTGCAAGAGCTGGCCGAGATTCAGCGACGCACGGAGATAGAGCTGGCCGAGTTTCGCCAGCGCACGGAGGCAGAGTTGGCCGAGCTGCGCCGCTATGTTGATACGCGCTTCGCCGAGCTGGCCGAGATTCAGCGGCGCACGGAGATAGAGCTGTCCGAGTTTCGCCAGCGCTTGGAGGCGGATCTGGGCGATTTTCTTCAGAGCGTTGAGGCAGTGTTGGCCGAGCTGCGCCGCTCTGTTGCTTCGCGGTTCGCCGAGCTGGCTGAGATTCAGCGGCGCACGGAGATAGAGCTGGCCGAGTTTCGCCAGCGCATGGAGGCGGAACTGGGCGAGTTTCGTCAGCGCGTGGAGGCAGAGTTGGCCGAGCTGCGCCGCTATGTTGATACGCGCTTCGCCGAGCTGGCCGAGATTCAGCGGCGCTCAGAGGCCGAGCTGGGCGAGTTTCGTCAGCGCATGGAGGCCGAGCTGGCCGAGCTGCGCCGCTACGTTGACACGCGCGTCGCCGAGCTGGCCGAGGCGCTGCGGCGCATCGAAGTGGAGCTGGCTGAGCTGCGCCGCTACGTTGACACGCGCTTCGCGGAGCTGGCCGAGGCGCAGCGGCGCATAGAAGTGGAGCTGGCTGAGCTGCGCCGGCGCACGGACGAGCGCTTCGCTCAGTTGGCCGAGTCCCAGCTCCGCATCCAGGAACAACTCATCGGCATTAAGGACGAGCTGGCGGATGTGCGAGGCAGGCAGCTTGAGCTGGAGTATCGCATCAAGGCGGCTGCCTTCTTTGGTGGTTGGTTGCGCAAGCCGGCAGTCGTGGAGATCAGCGACATCTGGGACCAGCTCGAGGAGCATCTCGATGAAATAGACATGCGCCGTCTGACTGCTGTGGACTTGATCGTGCGCGGCCAGCTTCCTAAGAAGCGGGGTGGCGGCGAGGTGTGGTTGGCGGTGGAAGTGTCTAACGTGGTTGACCTAAACGATGTTGAACGCGCCATAGAGCGCGCTGCCCTGCTGCGCAGGGCAGGGCTGCCGGCTATCCCCGTGGTGGGTGGCAAGCGGCTCACCCGTGGCGCAGCCGCATCCGTCGCCGAGCGACGGGTCGTCCTGTCCAAGGGTGGCGAGCTTGTCGGCTGGGACGAGATGCTAGACAGCACGCTGGGGGCGTCGTGAGCGGGTGCGTTCCAGGACTGGGTGAGTGACGGCACTGCCGTCGTCCACCCTCTACAGATTCGCCTTCGCTGGCAGCATCGCTTGGTGGAAGTAAATGCACCTTGCAAGCTGCCTTGTATTAGACCGAGATTGGTTGGCCGGCCTTGCTTGTCGGGTCCAAAACTTGACAATAAAATAAGCATCAGCGTAGCCTGCGCTCGTCTTTAGGAGGTGCATCATGAACACACTACAAATCTGGGGTCCATTTATCGGAATAGCCGTAGCCGGCTTATTGTTCCTCAGCGGTTATGCGACGTTGCTGCTGCCCAAGAACAAAGCGCTCAGCATGCCACTGGCTGGTCGCATCAACGAAGCCTTTGGGCCTGATACCACCCTTCGCTTCGTGCAGTTCATTGCTGTGTTCCTCATGGCGGTGGGGGTGATGATCATCATCGCCTCGCTGGCCGCGATCCTGAACAACGTCCGGCTGTTTGTACCCTAAACGCAGCGCACCCGCGCCGAGTTGAACTGCCGAGCCTGTGTCC
>DAOTYZ010000114.1:0-4191 GCA_034434555.1 Candidatus Roseilinea sp. | reverse complement strand
ATCGGCCACTTCCGCCTGCAGACGGACAATCTGCGCCTCAAGAGAACTCAGTCGCTTGAGCAGGATTTCTACTTCCGGCAGTTGCTCAGCCACGGCGATAATTTACCACACTTCCCGTAGAATGGTAGGCAGTTACGTTGCCATTGAGATCGCTGGCGAGCTTGAGCGAGATGTTGGAGCGCGCGCCGGTTGCGGCAAGCGCATCCAGAGCGCGCAGGTATTCGTCGCCGGCGTTGCGCGCTGCTTGCTGGTCGGTTACGCTCTCGCCGAGGAAGTCCAAGGTGGCATACAGCCCTTTGCCGTTTAGTGTGCTCACAGCGTCAATAGCGGCGTCAATAGACTCCCCGCAGATAAATCGCCGCGCCATCTGGTGCGCTACCGGCAGGCGAGTGATCGTGTGCTGCGCCCAAGACAGACGGGAGAGGTGCAGTAGCGTGCTCTGAAGCATGGGCCAATGTTAATAGTAGAATATATGAGTAATCCTCTCTTAGCAAAGGTAAACGGATATGCCGACCACTTCTGACCTCCGCCGCGGGATGCTGATTCGCTATAACGGCGATGTCTGGCGCGTGTTGGAATATCAGCATATTGCTCCTGGCAACTGGCGCGCGATGGTGCGCATGAAGCTCAAGAATATTTACAACGGCAAAGTGATCGAAGACCGCGTCCGCGCCGGGAGCGACATAGATGTTGTCCAATCGGAGTTGCGACCAGCCCAATACCTCTATAGGGACGGCAACACCTTTTACTTCATGGACACCGAGAATTATGACCAGATCGCCCTGGATGAGGAGATGGTGGGCGACGCAGCGCAGTTCGTGCGCGAGAACGATACGGTGAACTTGCTGATCCTCGATGGATCACACATCGCCGGCGTGGAATTGCCCACATTCGTGACCCTAAAAGTCGTCCAGGCTGATGTGGCTGTGCGCGGGGATACGGCGACCAACGTGATGAAGAACGTCACCCTGGAGACAGGCGCGGTGATTCAGGCGCCCAGCTTCATCAAAGAGGGTGACATGCTGAAGATAGACACCCGCACCGGCGAATATATCGAGCGGGTGAAGGAATAACTAGGGCATTACCTGTTTTGCGAGCGAAAGACAGAGCACAGGCCGGCGCGGGTGCATCCACAAACAAGGTCAACCGCTGGCGGGCTGCCAACTGGCGAAAGTTTATTTAGGGTGGGCAACGGCAGTGCCGTCGCCCACGCAGGGTTAGTTATGTATGTACCTGCCGGCACGACCGCCGGCCCGAAATCATGCTACCGGATTACCGCGTCCGTCAGCGCGACTATCTGCTGGAGATCAGCCGTGCGCTCACCTCGCGCCTGAACTTGAACGAAGTGCTGCGCCTGATCTTGCAACAGGCCGCGGAGATACTCAATGGCCATGCCGCCCTGATCGCGCTGGTCGAGCCGGATAACCGTTACACAATCCGCCAATCCTACGGCATCCCCCAGCCACTCCTCGATCAGCTCCAGCCGCTGTTAAACCAGCTAGAGGATGTGGGCGAGGCCGTCACTGCGCTGGAGCGCAACCTCATCGCCATCGCGCGGGCGGTCGGGCTAGGGCTGTGGCAGGTTGTCTCTTTGCCGCTCAAAATAGAAGGGGAGGAGTTCCTGGGCGCGCTCTACGTCTTTCGCGTGCGCGGGGGGGAGTTTAGCCGCGACGACCGGCGCGTATTGCAAAGCTTCGCCGACCAAGCCGCCATCGCTGTCCACAACGCGCGGCTCTATGAGCAGCTCAGCTACGAGAAGAGCCGGCTCAACGCCATCCTGGAGTTCAGCGCCGATGGCGTGGTGATCATGGACGCAGCGCATCGCATCCAGATCTTCAACCGGGCAATTGCGAACCTGCTCGGCATCCCGGCCAGCGAGGCGATCGGCCGCAAGTTCGAGGAGGTGCTGGTGCTGCGGCACAAGCGCGCCGGCATCGCCCTGGAAGAGGCCGAGGCACAGGGCTGGCCGTTGGTGAGCGCGCCCTCGCTGCTGTTCGTCGAGGGTGAACTGGTGCGCCGCAACGGCAGCCTGGTAAGCGTGGAGATCTCCTTCGCGCCCCTGTTCAACCGCGAGCGCAAGCTCGTCAACATCATCGCCGACGTGCACGACCTCACCCGCATCCGCGCTGCCGAGGAGATGAAAGCCACGTTCATCTCCGCCGTATCGCACGAGCTGAAGACGCCCGTGGCGCTGATCAAGGGCTACGCCAGCACCCTGCGCCGCGCCGATGCCCAGTGGGATGAAGCCACCGTGCGCGAAAGCCTCAGGGTGATCGAGGAGGAAGCCGACCACCTGACCGAGCTGATCGAGAACCTGCTGGATGCCTCGCGCGCCCAGGCCGGCAGCTTTAAGCTTGCGCCGGTGGAGCTGGACATT
Source organism: Candidatus Roseilinea sp. (assembly GCA_034434555.1). Taxonomy (GTDB): domain Bacteria; phylum Chloroflexota; class Anaerolineae; order J036; family Brachytrichaceae; genus JAAFGM01. The sequence continues at coordinate 1,814 of DAOTYZ010000114.1, read as the reverse complement.
GATGACCTGGTGGTGCGCGTGGTGAAGAAGTTTCAGGCCCAGACCCCGACCCATCGGATCATCGCCGATGTCTCCCCGACCATGCCGTTGGTCTTCGCCGACGAGGCGCGGATCACCCAGGTGCTCAGCAACCTCATCTCAAACGCGGTGAAGTACTCGCCGCCCGGCAGCGAGATTCGTATCAGCGGGCGCGCCACGCCCAAAGAAGTCATCATCACCGTAGCCGACCAAGGCATTGGCATCGCGCCGGAAGAGCGGGATAAGCTCTTTGAACGCTTCTATCGTTCTGAGCGCGCTGTGCGGCGCGGCACGCCCGGCACCGGCTTAGGGCTGTATCTCAGCAAGGCAATCGTCGAGGCACATGGCGGGCGGATCTGGGTGGAAGATAACGAAGCCGGCCAGCCCGGCGCTCGCTTTAGCTTTAGCCTGCCGCGCGCACATTAACCAGCCAGGCGCTGAGCAATGAGTTCCACCGGATGCCGGGCCACCCGACCGGCGAAGTGGCGAATCTGCTCGCGGCAGGAGGTGCCCGGCGCGGCGATGAGGGCGTCGCCATCGGCAGCGCGCAGCGCCGGCAACAGGCCAAGCTCTGCGATCTTCTTCGAGAGGTCGTAGTGTTCTGCTTCATAGCCAAACGCGCCGGCCATGCCGCAGCACGTGCTCTCGATCTCGCTGACGTGGTAACCGGCGGCAGTGAGCAAAGCCCGCGTTCCCGCGGTGCCCCACAGCGCTTTCTGGTGGCAGTGACCGTGCAACAGCACTTGTTGCGCACCACTCCCTTCTTTGAACGGGGGCAGGTGCGCAGCGAGGAAGTCCTCGACCGACATGGCTGCCTGGGCCACCGCCTCGCTCGCCTCGCCGGGCCAAAGGTCGCGGTAGTCATCCTTGAACATGCTCAGGCAGCTCGGTTCTAGGGTCAAGATCGGCAAGCCCTGCTTGGCCAGCGGCGCGAGCTGCGCCAGGTTGAAGCGCGCTTGCTCGCGCGCTGCCGCCGGCTGGCCCTGCGACATCAGTGGACGTCCGCAGCACTTCCAGGGCGGCACAACGACTTCGCCGCCGGCGGCTTCCAACGCGCGCACCGCGGCGATGGCTACCTCTGGGTGGTTATAGCGCGAGAAGGTATCCACGAACAACACGGCGCGAAAGCGCGCCTCATGCGCAGGCCGGCTGCGCCACCAGCGGTCAAATGTCCGACGGGTGAACGAAGGCAGCGCGCGCGGTTCAGCGATTCCCAGGGCGCGCTTGAACACAGGCTGATTCAGCGCCCAGTTTGAGATCGGCGCAAGCGTTGCGGCCAGCGGACTGAGCGCGCCGATGCGCCCCAGCAGCCAGGCGCGCAGCGGCATACCGCGTGCGGCGTAGAAGTGGGCCATGAACTCGCTCTTGAGCTTGCTCATGTCCACCCCGGCGACGCACTCGGTGGCGCACGCCTTACAGCTCAAGCACAGGTCCAGCGCCGCTTTGACCTCGTCTAGATTTGGCCTGGGCGAGCCGTTCAGCGTCTTCTCGCTGATGAACGCGCGCAGCAAGTTCGCCCGCCCGCGTGTGCTGTGCATCTCCTCGCGCGTGGCGCGGTATGACGGGCACATCACCCCTCCCTCCAGCTTGCGACAGGCGCCGTTGCCGTTGCACTGCTCGACCATGCCGGCAAACGACCCATCCACTCGAAAGGTCAGCGTGGTGGGCAGCGCGCGCGTGGGGTGATAGCGCAGGTGCTCATCCATCATCGGCGCGCGCACCTTCTTGCCGGGGTTGAGCAAGCCGCGCGGGTCGAAGAGGTCTTTGAGTTCACAGAAGGCGCGATAGACCTCGCT
>DAOTYZ010000113.1:0-5780 GCA_034434555.1 Candidatus Roseilinea sp. | reverse complement strand
GTCTTAGTGCTGCGCGATGTGAGCGAGCTTCAGCGCCTGGGGCGCGCGCGGCGCGACTTCGTGGCCAATATCTCGCACGAGCTGCGCACGCCGCTGGCGACGATCAGCGCGTTGCTGGAGTCGCTGCGCCTGGAGGCGGCTGCCATCCCGCCGAACCCCCAGCGCCTGATCACCCATATGGATGCCCAGGTGACCTCGCTCACCCAACTGGTCCAGGAGCTTTCTGAACTGGCGCAGATCGAGGCAGGGCAGGTGCCGATGCGGATGGTGCGCGCGTCGCTCCATCAGGCGGCGAACACGGTGATCCATCGGCTGCTGCCGCAGGCGGAGAGCGCCGGCTTGCGCTTGGTCAACGAGATCCCGGAGCACCTACACGGCCTGTTCGACCCGGCCCAGATTCAGCGCGTGCTCTCCAACCTCCTGCACAACGCGATCAAGTTCACGCCCGCAGGTAGCGCGACGGTGTTCGTGCTCTCCGAGCAAGAGGCGGTCGCTCAACTCGCCAAGCTGCGCGTCGCGCTGGCGGAGGTGGACCTGACGCCGGAGGATGTGTGGGTCGTCGGCGTGCGCGACACGGGGGTGGGCATCCCGCGCGAGGAGCTGCCGCGCATTTTTGAGCGCTTCTACAAAGTAGATCGCGCGCGCGGCCAGGGGGGCAGCGGGCTGGGCTTGGCGATCGCCAAGCACATCGTGGAAGCGCACGGCGGGCGGATCTGGGCCGAGAGCACCGTGGGCAAGGGAACGACCTTTTACTTCACCGTGCCGCGCGAGGGGTGAACCGTCCGGAGAGTGATAAGTTGAGTATTCCTCCTCTGGGGTGACGAGGCCAGGCGGGGAGTGTGCATTCGGTAGAACGCTGGGTGGGCGACGGCAGTGCCGTCGCCCACCCCCTACTTCAGCCGGTGAGCAGCGCGCAAGCGGTCGCCCCTTTCGGTGAACGCACCCATGAAACGCTATCAGGTATACAATTAGGCGTGAGGAGAGATGGCCAACCGAATGAACGGTGTGTATTCGCTCGATCAGACAGAGCGGCGCATACTACGGGCGTTGCACGACAAAGGTCCCGGCATGCTCATGGAAGTGGCGGTGCGCACCTTGGACTTCCCGGAGCGAGTCGCTCCCGTTTTGCGCACGCTGCACGAGCAAGGACTGGTCCACGTTGAGCGCATCAGAGGCGGGGTGCTGGGCAATGAGCTATGGTCAATCACGCCGCAGGGCCGCCGCGCTTTAGAGGAGGCAGCGCAGTCATCCGGACAGCGGCCGGCTTTCATCACCAGGATGGCGCGCGACGTCGCGCCGCTGCCTAACTCGAGCAGTGGCAGCGCGTATCAACAAGAGGAGGCAGCGCAGCCGTCCAGACAGCAGCCGGCTGGCACCACCAGGATGGCGCGCGATGTCGCGCTGCCGCCTAACTCGAGCAGTGGCAGCGAGTATCAAAGCGGGGTTGACGCAGCGGCGCGCAGCGTGCCGCTGCGTCAACCTACTGGCCATGAGTTGGAGATCGAGCTACTGATAAAGCTCGGTGACTTGGCAGCCCAGCACGGGGATACCAACGAGGCAACCAAATACTACCAACAGGCGCTGAAGCTGGTTAGGGAGAAGGGCAGATCGCCAGATGCTTGAGGCTTGGTGCCCTTCCCTTGCTTATGACATCGCTGCCGCAACTCCTCCTCTTTGCCGCCCTCTCCGCCGCCGTCGGGGTTGCATGGGGGCTGAGCGAGCTTGTGAGCGCTTTTGCGCTTGACACGGGCTACGCGCTGCGCACACTTGGCGCATGGTTGTTGTTGCTCGTCAACGCCTTTGCGCCCGCGTTCATCTATGTTTTAGCTGCCAGTTTTTTCCCCGAGCTATATGCCTGGCAGGCAGCGGTTGCGATCGGACTAGCCTGGCCGGTTGTAATCCGAAACCTCCACTTTAACTTCTCGGCGAGGATAGCCGATGCTGCCTCGGATGATTCAAACGCTGCTGACCAGGCAACCTCTGTCCGTTTTGAGCGGATTTACACCAACTTCCAGAGCCTGGCGTATCGGATGATCAACGCTCAGCTTGCGCATCAGCGTGCTGGACTGATCGCCCGCGTGGTGACCGACTGCGACTTGAACGACCTCGAAGCGCACGCTCGGCGTTTGTGCATTGCACAGCCAGTACCGATGAGCGATGAGCGCGAAAATGAAAACCTAAGCAATGAACGCTGTAGTGAGTATATTGATAATATCATGATGCGTGAATCTGTTGATGAGAAGAAAATGTATCTCTCTGCGTTCGTCATCAACTATTTTGGTCGCGCCTCGCTTGAGGAGTTTATTCGCCAGCAGAAGCACAAAGTGCGGAAGAGCATCCCCGGCGTGGCGAGCTAACGCGGGGCACGTAAAGCCCCTTTTCGTGATCTCCGCTCGAGCGGGCAGTAGATTGAGCGCCTAGCCCCTGCCTCACTCCTGTCACCTTGGACATGGGATCAGGCCAAGCGGCTTCGTGGGACTCTGGTCGGGCAGGCATGTAGATGCTTTGCTCCTACAACGCGCCGGCACGGCGAGCAAGCAGCTTGATGGGTGAACGCACCCAACGGATGAGTCGGCGCATTCACCAATCGGCGCGCTTTCTAGGCAGCGAATAAAGATGCCGTGCCTTCAACGTCTTTGCGTCCTCCGCGCCTCCGCGCGAGATCGGCCTTGCTCCAACTGTAAGTGCACCCGTCGCACCCCGCGTATGGTAATATCCCGCCGATTTCGGCATGTCATCGCGCATCTATAAGGCGATTCTCTTCGACCTGGATGGCACATTGCGCGCCAACCAGCCCGAGGGCTTTGAGGCCTTCGTGACCTATGCCAGGCAGATCGGGCTGGCGCTGAGCGAGGAGCAGGTCAAGATTTGTGAGCGCGAGGCCCATCGCTACTGGGCCAGCGACCGCGTGGATGCCGACATGGCCCGCTACGACCAGCGCGGTTTTTGGGTCAACTACAACCAAATCTTGCTCAACGCGATGAACGTGGCGCATCTGTGCCCAAATTGCGCCGATCGCATTCAGGACCTCTTCGATGCCTACGATCCGCAAGACGTGGTATTCCCCGATAGCCGGCCGGTGTTGCAGACGCTGCGCGAGGCCGGCTATACCCTGGGGCTGGTCTCGAACCGTGAGGAGCCGCTGGAGGCCTGCGCAGCGCAATACGGCATCGGCGAGTTCTTCCACTTCATGCTCTCTGCCGGCCAGGCCGGCTGCTATAAGCCAGACCCGCGCATCTTTTACCAGGCGTTGGCGCTGGCCGGCGACGTCTCGCCCGCCGACGCGGTATACATCGGCGATAACTACTTCGCCGACGTGATCGGCGCGCTCAACGTGGGCATGGACGCGATCTTGGTTGACCCCCGCGATGTCTTTACGCGCTACTACCCGCTGCGCGTGAAGCGCCTGCGCGAGGTGCTGGACTTGATCGGCGTGCCGGTCAGTGCGCACGGCTAGGGCGATGTTCTGCGACTACGAGGGGGCGGATTACCGGACGCGCTTCTGGGAGGGGGCTGACCGTGCCTACGAGGATGCCGTTGAGCGCGTGGCCCTGTCCCGCTTGCTGCCCGCGCGCGGCGGTCGAATCGCCGAGTTCGGCGCAGCCTTTGGCCGGCTGGCCGACCTATACGCCGGCTATCGAGAGGTCTTGCTGATTGATTACTCGCGCTCGTTGCTCCAGGAAGCGCAGCAGCGTTGGGGAGGCGACCCGCGCTTCAAGTTCGTCGTCGCCGACATCTACCATCTGCCCCTGCGCGATGGCGTCTTGGATGCCGCGACGATGATCCGCGTGGTCCACCATTTAGCAGACGTGCCGGCGGCGCTGCGCCAGGTGCGCCGCGCGCTAGCCGCCGGCGCGACGTTCGTCCTGGAGTTCGCCAACAAGCGCCACCTGAAGGCAATTGCGCGCTATGCGCTGGGCCGGCAGGCGTGGCGTCCGTTTGATCTCCAGCCAGTGGAGTTCGCCCCGCTGAACTTCGACTTTCACCCGCGCTGGATGCTGGACATGGTCCGCGCGGCGGGCTTTGAGGTGCGCGCACGGCGCGCTGTGTCTTACCTGCGGGTTGGCTTCCTGAAGCGTCGGTTGCCGCTCAGGCTGATGGTAGGGCTGGACGCGCTGCTCCAGCCGAGCGGGGCGATCGCGCTGCTCTCGCCCAGCGTCTTCGTGCAGTTGGTGGCCCTGCCGGCGAATCAAGCTGGGGCGGAGTTATCAGGCGACGCGATCTTTTGTAGCCCCCGCTCTGGCGCGCCGCTGCGCCGCGAGGGGGATGCCCTAGTATGCGATGCGGATGGCACGCGCTGGCGGGTGGATGGAAACTTCTACGATTTCAAGACGCCCGTTTGAGCTTCACCCTTCCAGGATAGTCGTTGCGGGAGGCTCAGCTTTGGGGTGGCTTGGCTCAAAACCGCCGAGGCGCAGAGAAATGACCTTTGCGTTCTCTGCGGTGCATGTTTCTCGCATTGCCTTCAAGTGTGCACCCCCGTCATTACCACGCGTGGGCTGATAAAGGCGCATCACATGCTGCAGGTTATTGCTATGCGGAAGCGCCTCGTTGTTCCCACAGGTGAACCAGGTCCCAGAACTCGCTTTCGAATTGGCTTTTGCCCTCCTCACTTGGCAACACGCGGAAGAAGGCGCGATAAACCAGGTAAAACGCCCCGCCGAATACCCCAAGCGAGACCAACGGGAAGAGCACGCGAGTGATGGCGTTGACCTGGGCGACCTGCGCGTTGAAGGATTCCGTGCCAAACGGTGCAAGCACGATATTTAAGTTGAGCAGGAAATTCACCACGCCGAGCGCGACATTCGCCACGGCCACGATCACCGTCGCAGCGATCAAACTCTGGCGCACCGTCGGCTTGGCGCACAAGGTGCGGAAGGCGCGCGCCCTTTGTGCTGTGTCGGGCTGAAAGACCTGGGCCGCGAAGAACTCGAACATCGGCCGGCCCAGCAAGAGCGAGCCGAAGAACAGCCCCGCAGCGACGATCAGGCCGGCGGTATCCTTCAGCGCATATTGCCAGCCATCCACAAACCAGAACGCCAACACGCCGTTCATGATCGCCGTGCTGGCCACGTAAGTCGTGATCGCGTTAAAGCGCCGGCTGAGGGCAAAGGTGTCAATCAGCACATAGCTCACCGGCACCAGGGCGGCCAGCACGTAGGCCAGTGGCGCGCCCAGCGGCTTCGTCAGGTTGTTCAGGATGAGGATCGGCACCGCCGCCCCCATCACGATGTCCAGCAGCAGCTTACTCCAGCCCTTCATACGCACGATTATCGCCGATGAGCCGCTCTGGGGGGTGTGTTCATCAACAAGGGCAAAGCCATCTCCGGCGATGCTAACTCCCGCAGGCTAAGCAGCCCGTAAGAGGGTAAGGGGGCGAATCTGTCGTGCTAGCGAAGTGAAGCATCCAAAATCCCGCCCAACCAAAACTCCGCGAAGCCACCAAACGCCCCGCCTCAGCGATCCCGCAGCGCTTCAGTCCAGGCGCGCGAAGGGGCGGTTCGCGAACCGCCCCTGCCGCGCCGTCGCTCAGCATGACACGGCCGCCTGCGCCACTCCGCAGCGCTTTTGGGCGAGCGGCAAAGTTGAACCCTGCCCGTGAACGCACCCAGCCTCACCCGTGCATAAACGCACCGGTATGATTCAGCCCATGCGCCCGCGCGTGGTGGACTGGACGCTTTACGGGCTGGCGGCAATCGCTGCGCTCACCGGCTTCGGGGCTTGGCTCGTGACCGACCAGTACAGTCGTGCGATCCTCACCGCGCATGCCGTCGCCGGCT
>DAOTYZ010000112.1:0-1883 GCA_034434555.1 Candidatus Roseilinea sp. | reverse complement strand
AAGGGCTGCGCTAAGCCTAAGTCGTCCAGAAACTCGCTGATGTCTTTGACCTTGCGCGCAAAGGCGCAGCCCTTGGCTTCTAGGGGCGTGCCGCGAAACAGCAACGGATATTCCTTCATCGCTGATCCACAGCCGGCGGCGTTGGAGATGATCGCGTCTACGTCTTGGGGAAAGGCGCTCAGGTTGCGCTCGGCCAGCGCGCGCGCGCCGGCCAGATCGCCGGTGTGCATGCCCAGCGCGCCGCAGCAGCCCTGGCCGCGCGGCACGATCACCTCGACGCCCTGCGCCGCCAACAAGCGCAACGTCGCCCGGTTGATCTCCGGCGCGAGCACCTGCTGGACACAGCCGGTCAACAGCGCGACGCGCGCGCGCCGCTGCCCGATGGCGGGCTGCACGGCGGGCAGGCGAGGCCCAGGTGGTGGAAGGTCGGCGGGCAACAGGCCGAGCATGGCCGAAAGCGAGCCGGGCAGCAACTGCTTAAACGGCATGGCCAGCCGGCCCAGTTGTGCGGCCAGCCGAAAGCGCGCCGGATAAGGCAGCGTCTGGCGCACCAGCCAGCGCGTCGCGCGCGCCATCCGAGGTCGCTGGCGGGCCGGCTCGGCGTGAGCGCGGTAGGCTGTGAGTAACTCGCCATACGCCACCCCTGAAGGGCAGGCCGTCACACACCCCAGGCAGCCCAGGCAGCGGTCAATGTAGGGCGCAGCGTCCTGGGGCGTCAGCATCCCCTGGAGCACGTCGCGCATCAGCACGATGCGCCCGCGCGGCGAGTCCATCTCCTCGCCCAAGACCTTGTAGGTTGGGCAGGCTGCCAAGCAGAACCCGCAGTGCACGCAGGCCGCCACGGCCCCTGCCATCGTCTCTCCGTGCGGCCCTAGCCGCTCCGTCGGTATCTGGTGTTGCATGGCTTACAGTCGGAACTTCCCTTCGGGGTCTAGCGCGCGCGCCACGCGCTCGGCAAAAGGGTTGGTTCTGTGCCAGCCGATGCGCGGGTCGCCTTGGGCGTTGACCAATACCAGGCCGGCCAGCGCCAGCGACTTCAGGATGGCATCCAGCCTGGAGAGGTCGTCGGTGGCGATCCAGGCCACGTTGCCGCCGACGCTGTAGCGGCGTTGAAGGCCGCGCAGGTGGGCGTCCAGCGCCGGGATGCGCGCTGGCGTGAGCGGCACTTTGACCGCGCTCTCCCCAGCGTGTAGCCAAGTGAACGCGCGTGCCGCGCGCCAGAACGCGGCTTCGTCTGCCTCGTCCATCAGCTCGCCGGCCCCGCACAGCTCGCGCACGCGCGCCATGCGCTGTGGCAGGCCGGTGGTCAGCCCGCCGACGCGGATGAACAAGGTGGCTCGTTCGTCCTCTGGGTCAACGAGGATGTCAATTGCGTTCAGGTCGTACGGGCAGTTGGTCAGCGTGGGCAGCAGCGCCAGCGCGTCGCCCAAAGACGGCAGCGCGACGCGCAACGTCGTATAGGCCTCTGGCTTGGGGAAGACTTTGAACGTCACCTCGGTCAAGATGCCCAGCGCCCCCAGGCTGCCCACCATCAGCTTGGGGTAATCGAAGCCGGCGGCGTTCTTCACCACCTTGCCGCCGCCTCGGATCAGCGCGCCGTTGCCGTCTATCAATCGCACGCCGATCAGGAAGTCGCGGGCGCCGCCGTAGCGGTAGCGCTCCGGCCCGCAGGCGTTGGCGGCCACCGTGCCGCCCAGCGTTGCCCCGCGCTCGGCCAGCAGCGGGTCGAAGGGCAAATACTGGCCGTGCCGGGCCAGCAAGTCCTGCACTTCGGCCACCGGCGTGCCGGCCCAGGCGGTGATGACGAACTCGGTTGGGTGGTACTCGATCACGCCGGAGTAAGCGCTCAGGTCGAGCGCGCGCACGCCGTCCTGAATCGGCGC
>DAOTYZ010000111.1:0-16510 GCA_034434555.1 Candidatus Roseilinea sp. | reverse complement strand
AGAGCATGCAGAAGCATTCTACCCGGACTAGCTAGGCCAAGTGCACTTGGGTGCATTCACCAATAGGGGCAACGCGATTTCTGGACGCCCCGCTTCTGGGCCGCAGAAGACGCCGGTAGGGACGCTGTGCTTTCTATATTATCTTTCCGCGTTCTCCGCGTTCTCCGCGTTCTCCGCGTGATAATTAGCCTTGCCCCTGGCCGTCAATGCACCCGGGCGTTCACGGGCAGGGGCAACGATGCTGCTCCCTAGGGAGCGCTGCTGGGGATGGCATTGGTGAATGCGCCCCCTGCCACACCCGCTGATGGTAGAATATCTGTGCGTTGGGGCGTCGCCAAGTGGTAAGGCAGCGGACTTTGGATCCGCCATTCGTTGGTTCGAATCCAGCCGCCCCAGCTCCTCAAGCAGCTGGCCAAACTAGGCGACGGTACGTGCGCCCTTCTTACTCCCTTTGCGCAGCCCGACCCTCTTGCGGGTGATGGGTGACAACGCCGCCGCGAGGACCTGATTCACGTGCTCGACGAGCACGAACTCCAGCGATTCGCGCACCTCGGCGGGGAGGTCATCTAGGTCTGGTTGATTGCGCCGGGGGAGGATGATGCGCTTTAAGCCGGCGCGGTGTGCGGCCAGCACCTTCTCTTTTATCCCGCCCACGGGGAGCACCAAACCGCGCAGCGTGATCTCGCCGGTCATCGCTACGTCGGCACAAACCTTGCGCCCAGTGAACAGCGATACCAGCGCCGTGACGATGGTCACGCCAGCAGATGGCCCGTCTTTTGGTTGTGCGCCAGCCGGCACGTGCACGTGAATATCAGATTTGTCAAGCTCTCTGCGATTGATCCCAAGTTCGGTGGCGTGGCTGCGCACGTAAGAGAGGGCTGCTTGGGCGCTTTCTCTCATGATCTCACCGAGCTGGCCGGTGAGCAGAAAGCCCTTCGCGCCCGGCATGCGGGTGGCCTCAACGAAGATGATCTCACCCCCGAAAGGCGTCCAGCTTAAGCCGGTTGCCACGCCCGGTATCTCCGTCCGCTCAACAACCTCGTCATAGAACTTGGGTTTGCCGCGCAGGTCAGCAATGACATCCGGGGTGACGTGAAAAGGCAACGCGGCCTTGCCCTCTGCTGCGCGCGCGACCAATCGGCGGCAGATGCTGCCGATCTCGCGCTCGAGGTTGCGCACGCCGGCCTCGCGCGTGTATTCGCGCACCAGCTTAAGGATGGCGGCGTCGCTGAAGGTCACCTCGCCTGGGCGCAGCCCGTTCTCTTTAAGCTGGCGCGGCACTAAATAGCCATGCGCGATCTTGAGCTTCTCTTGTTCCGTATAACCACTCAACTGGAGCACTTCCATGCGGTCACGCAGTGGGCCAGGGATCGTCTCCAGCGTATTGGCTGTGCAGATGAAAATCGTCTGCGAAAGGTCGAAAGGCGCATCCAAGTAGTGGTCGCGGAATTCGCGGTTTTGTTCTGGATCGAGCACTTCGAGCAGCGCGCTCGCCGGATCGCCGCGAAAGTCGCTGCCCAGCTTGTCCACCTCATCGAGCATGAAGACCGGATTGCGGCTCTCGACGCGGCGGATGCTCTGGATGATCCGCCCCGGCATGCTGCCGACGTAGGTGCGGCGGAAGCCGCGAATTTCCGCCTCGTCGCGCACGCCGCCTAGGCTCATGCGGATGAACTTGCGCCCCATCGCGCGCGCGATGCTGGCGCCGAGCGACGTTTTGCCGACACCAGGCGGGCCGACAAAGCAAAGGATGACCCCTTCACGCTCGCGACGGATCGGGTCTTCGGCCACTTGGCTGATCGAGATGGCATTTTCCTTTGCCGACTCCACCGCCGATTCGCTCGCCTGCAACTCATGCCGGCGTTTGCGAACCGCCAGGAACTCGATGATGCGTTCCTTGATGTCCGGCAACCCATAGTGGTCCTCATCCAGCACGCGACGGGCGTGTGCGATGTCCAGGTTGTCGGGAGTGGTCTTTTGCCATGGCAGTGAGACCATCCAATCGAGGTATGTGCGAATCACGCTGTATTCGGCAGCCTGAGTGGGCATCTTGGCCAGCCGATCCAGCTCGCGCTCGGCCTCGCGGCGCGCCTCTTCATTCATGCCGCTGGCGGCGATCTTCTCCCGGAAAGCGTTGACCTCGATCTGTTGTTCATCGGCTTCGCCCAGCTCACGCTGAATGGCCTTGATTTGCTCGCGCAAGAAGTACTCGCGCTGCATCTTCTCCATCTCGCTTTGGGCCACGCTCTGTATCTTCTTGCCAAGCTGGAGCACCTCGAGCTCCTTGTTGAGCAACTGGAGCAAGAAGAGCATCTTGTCCGGCAGCCCGTTCATCTCCAACAGGCGCTGTGCATCCTCCATGTCCATGCGCATGTAGGTCGCAATGGCATAGGTGAGCTGGCGGGGGTCTTCGATGTTCTGGATCATCTGCGCCAACTCATCGGGCATGTCGGGGCGTAGCTCAGATATTTTGGTGAAGCCCTCGCTCAGGTTGCGGCGCAATGCCTCTATTTCCAGCGAACTCTCCCAGGGTTCTGGTAACAGCTCGACGCGCGCGACGATATAAGGGTCTTGGCTGACCACTTCGACGATGCGAAAGCGCTCTGTGCCCTGCACGATCATGTTCACAATGCCATCGGCGGATTTGAATTGGCGCGCGATCGTGGCAATCGTGCCAACCGTGTATATGTCCTCCACGCCAGGGTCATCTTTGTGCGGGGACTTGCTCGCCACCATGCCCACCGAGGACTTGCGCAGGATTGCGTCGTCTATCAGCCGAACCGCCCTAGGCTGTGCTGCGCGCAGGGGGAGGGCGGCCAGCGGATAAACCACCATCCCGCGCAAGGGCAGGATGGGCAAAAGCAGGGGGGCATCACCGGACTTCTGGACTGCCCCCTCATCGGTCTCGCCGGCAGGTTGGCCGGATTTATCTAAAAGTTCGTTAAACATCAACCAATCTAGAGATTCGCCAGTCATGGTTGTAAGCATAGTATTATTTTGCTTGGCCTGGGCTGTGCGTCAGAGTTTTAACTGGCGGGCTACTATCGGGTAACCCAAAAGCGCCTGGGCAACGGTTGCAAAGCCCGCAGCTTCGCCGGTCGTCCAGAATTCGTGGTGAGATGCACGCGGGAGCGAGAATTGCCCTGCGCCTGTTGAGCCGAAGGCAACCTGCCCACGCCACACCTGATGGGTACGTCTGGCCACCGCCGGCGCGGGATCATAGATGGTGATCGGCGGCGCGTTCGCGTGTGCGGCGCGCCAACGGGCGGCGACTTGGTCTATCCAAGGCCTTAAGAAGGGGAAGTGCGTGCAACCCAAAACCAGCACGTCGGCGCGTTGCTCCAAAAGCGGCCAGACGCATGCCTTCACCATAAAGGTAAGCAGGTGAGGGGTGCGCTGATAGACGTCGAGCCGTTCGACAGCCTTTACCCATGCTGGACATGCCCGTTCGAGCACCCGCACGCCCCCTCCCCAGCGGTTGACCAAGCCGGCGTAGCGCTGGCTGCGCAGCGTGTTATGCGTCGCCAGCACAGCAATCGTGCCCGTTTGTGTGTGCTGGGCGGCTGGTTTGACCGCCGGCTCAATGCCGACAAAAGGCACACGATGAAACTCCGCTCGAAGCGCATCGAGCGCCACTGCTGAGGCTGTGTTACAGGCCACGACGACCAGGGCGCAGCCGTGTTGGATCAGCCAACCGGCCAGGCGCAGCACGCGCGCGCGCACTTCTTCGGGTGACCGGTCGCCATAGGGCACAAAAGCTTGGTCGGCCAGATAAACGACCGGCACCTCAGGCAAGGCAGAGGCGATCTCGCGCCATATTGATAAGCCGCCTACGCCCGAATCAAAGACACCGAGCACAGCGAACGCTAGGATGCGCTTTCTTCGATCTCAACACTGAAGAGTGGCTCGCCGGGTTGGCGGGCGCGGCTGGGGTCGCGCTCAGGAATGGCGAGCACGACGTCCATCCCGGCGATCACGCGGCCAAAGACGCTGTGTTTGCCGTCCAGCCAGGGTGTGGCGACGTGGGTGATGAAGAATTGTGAGCCGTTGGTGTTCGGGCCGGCGTTTGCCATCGAGAGCACACCCGGGCCATCGTGCTTCAGGTCCGGGTGAAACTCGTCCTCAAAACGATAGCCAGGCCCACCCCGGCCTGTGCCGGTGGGGTCGCCGCCCTGGATCATGAAATCCTTGATCACGCGATGAAAAGTGGTGTTGTTGTAGAAGCCCTCGCGCGCGAGGAAGACGAAGTTGTTGACGGTCCTGGGGGCCTTGTCGGCGAATAGCTCAACGATGATGTCGCCCTTGCCAGTCTTCAGGCGGGCGAGGTAACGCTTGGAGGGATCGATGATCATCGCCGGCGGCGATTGGTATTGTTTTGCCATGCCCCATATTGTCTCACCGAGTGGCCACGGGTGTGCTCATGTTTGCCAAAAAACGTGAGTTCGGATTTACACAGGTGCGTTTATGGGTATCGTTCGGCTCGTCATGTCAGTCCGTCATGCCAACGCGAAGCAACCAGAATCCCGCCCGACCGAAGCCCTGCGAAGTCACTCATACCCAACCCTACTGTCATGCTGAGCGGCCGCGTTGACCAAGGCCGCGCCAGCCCGCAAGTCGGGCGCGCGCAGGGGTGGTTCGCGGATGGCCAACATGTGTGCCCAACCGAGCAGCCTCTCATTCCGAATTGGAACACTCCCCACGCACCCTGAACGCACCCCCATAGGGTATGATCGCAGGCTAAATAGCCGGCCGGGTGTATAACGACGGCCGCTGGTCTGGCCAATGCTTTACACCGAAGCCCTGGAGTATCTGTATTCGCTCACAAACTATGAGCGTGTGCCGACCGACAACTACGTTGCCACGCTGAAGCTCGATCGGGTTCGCAATTTGCTGGCTCGCTTGGGCAACCCTCACGAGCGCTACCGCACTATCCACGTCGCGGGCACGAAGGGCAAAGGATCAACCTGCGCATTCATCGCCTCATGCTTGCGCCAGTTGGGCTTACGGGTGGGCCTCTACACCTCGCCTCACCTCAATAACTTTCGGGAGCGCATTCGCGTTAACGATCAGCTTATCGAGCCTGAAGCGGTGGCCGCGCTCGCCCAGCAGATCAGGGAGGCCGCAAGCGATCTGCCCGACATCACCACGTTCGAGGCCACCACAGCGATGGGCTTTCTGCACTTCTCTAATCAAGATGTGGATTGGGCGGTCGTCGAGGTGGGGTTGGGAGGCCGGTTGGACGCCACCAACGTCATCACCCCGCAGGTCAGCGTGATTACCTCGATTAGCTACGACCATCAGCATCTCCTGGGCGACACGCTGACGTCTATCGCTACCGAGAAAGCCGGCATCATCAAACCCGGCGTGCCGGTCGTCAGCCAATCCCAGACAAACGAGGCAATGGCCGTGATTGAGCGCGTCGCTCGCGAGCGCGGCTCACCGCTTACTGTGGTTGGTCGCCACTGGCGCTGGTCGGCCAGCCCGCCCTCGCTCATCAAACAATCGTTTGAGATTAAGCAGGTCTCCCTCATTCGGAGCAAAGAGCGACCCTTCGTGAACGATTTAGAGGGATGGTATGAGATCGCTTTGCTCGGCAAGCACCAAATCGAGAATGCGGCGACCGCGGTGGCTGCTATAGATGTCATTCGCAACGACCTGATCGCCACCGGCGCGCGCGAATTTGGGGCCCGCGCAATACGCGATGGCTTGCGCCAAACCAGGTGGCCGGGGCGTTTCCAAATTCTGCGCGTTGATCCGCCCGTGGTGGTGGACGGAGCGCACAACCTGGATAGCGCCAACAAACTGGCGTTTACCCTGGCAGAAGTATTCCCGGGGCGGCGCTGGACCTTTCTGTTCGGCACGCTGAAGGACAAGGACGCTGCCGGCATGATCAAGGCGCTCAACCCGCGCGCCAGACGTTGGATATTCTCACAGCCATCCGATATGCCGCGCGCGTTGCCCGCCGACCAGTTGCTCAGCATCGCCGCTCAGTTGAAGATCGCTCACGCAACGCTCGCAGCAAATCTGGGCCAGGCGCTGGAATCCATCATTTACAACAGCGAAGAGCCAGTGTGCATCCTGGGCAGCATCGCCTTTGTCGGCGAAGCCCTGGCACACTGGGCGCGTTTGTCGCCGACCGAGACCATCTCGGTGCTCGATGCGTGATACACCATGATGAACGCCTCGTTGAGTTCACAAATGCAGAACTGGCTGCTTGGGGCCGGATTTGGCCTCCAACCAAAAGAGGCTGATCTCGCAATCCCCGAGACGTTTGAATCGCCGGTGCTGCCACTACAAGACATCGTCATCTATCCGCGCTCGGTGTTGCCTCTGACGATAACGCGCGAGCGCGCCCTGCGCGCGCTGGAGGCCGCACGCCCATCTGGGCTGGCAGTCGCGCTCACCCAGAGGCTTCCCGCAGCCGAGAACGTGCGCCCTTCGGACCTATACAGCGTCGGCACAGCCGTGGCCCTTGGCCGGGTGCTACACCTGCCGGATGAGTCTGCCAGCCTGATCGTTCAGGGCCGGGCCAGGGTGAGGGTGGTCGAATGGCTGCAGGCCACCCCTTTCATGGTGGCGCGCTTTATGACCATCCGTGAACCCGTGGTTCAGTCTCCACAGGTTGAGGCCATGATGCGCGCCGTGATCTCCTTGTTCGATCAAGTCGTCGAACGAAACGAGCGCATCCCGGAAGAGGCGCTGGTCTACGCGATGAATATCCAGGAGGCAGGGTGGTTGGCCGATTTCATCGCCCAGAGCGTGCCGTTTAGCCTGACCGCTCGCCAGGAAATCCTAGAGCTGATTGACCCCTTTGCCCGATTGCAAAAGACCAGCATTTGGCTGGCCCGCGAGCTGGACATGCTGGAGCTGGAGGACCGCATTCACGAGCGGGCGCAGAGCCAGGTGGACAAAAGCCAGCGCGAGTATTACCTGCGCGAGCAGTTGCGCTCGATTCAGGCCGAGCTGGGCGAACTCGACGGCAGCGTAAGCGAGGTCGCGCTGTTGCGCGATCGGCTGAGCAAGAAGGCCATGCCGCCGGCCGTGCGCGAGCGCGCCGAGCGCGAGATCGCCAAGCTCGAACAGCTCCACAGCGTCTCGCCCGAAGTGGGGATGGTGCGCGATTACATCGAATGGCTGTTGGGGTTGCCCTGGACGGAGAGCACGCCGGATAACCTAGATGTCCAGCACGCGGCGCGCATCCTCGACGAGCGTCACTACGGCCTAAAGAAGGCGAAAGAGCGCATCCTCGAGCACATCGCGGTCTGCAAGCTCAAGGGCAGCCTTTCGCGCAGCCCGATCCTGTGCTTTGTCGGGCCGCCTGGCACCGGCAAGACGTCACTGGCACGCAGCATCGCCGACTCGCTGGGCCGGCGCTTTGTGCGCATGTCCGTCGGCGGCTTGCATGACGAGGCGGAGATTCGCGGCCACCGCAGGACCTACATCGGCGCGCTGCCCGGGCGCATCCTCCAGACCATGCGGCGGGCCGGCACGGTTAACCCGCTGTTCGTCATTGACGAGCTGGACAAGATCGGCAGCGACTTTCGCGGTGATCCAAGCGCAGCCCTGTTAGAGGTGCTCGATCCAGAGCAAAACGCCGAGTTCGAGGACCACTACCTGGACTTGCCCTACGACCTGAGCAAGGTTATGTGGGTGACGACGGCGAACTATCTCTACGACATCCCGCCGGCGCTGCGCGACCGGCTAGAGGTGGTCGAGTTCTCCGGCTACGTGGAAGAAGAGAAGCTTCACATTGCGCGCCACTTTCTGATCCCCAGGCAGCTTGCCG
Organism: Candidatus Roseilinea sp.; assembly: GCA_034434555.1. Lineage (GTDB taxonomy): Bacteria > Chloroflexota > Anaerolineae > J036 > Brachytrichaceae > JAAFGM01. The sequence continues at coordinate 8,724 of DAOTYZ010000111.1, read as the reverse complement.
AGAATGGCTTGAGCGCGCTGCCGGCCAATGGCCAGCACCCCCAGTCGGTCGCGGTTCACTTTAGCCAAGAAGCGCTGCGGCAGATGATTCGCGAATACACCTACGAAGCCGGCGTGCGCAACCTCGACCGCGCGATCGCCAACGTCTGCCGCAAGATCGCGCGGCGCGTCGCCGAAGGCAAGCCGCCTATTCATCGCATCACGCCCGCGATGTTGCCACGCCTGCTCGGCCCGCCGCTGTTCGACTATGGCCGGGTGGATAAACAAGATCAAGTGGGCGTGGCCAACGGGGTGGCCTGGGATGAGGCCGGCGGCGACCTCATGCCGATTGAGGTGATCCTGATGGAGGGCAAAGGCGAGCTGACCCTCACCGGTCAGCTTGGCGAGGTGATGCAGGAGAGCGCCAAGGCCGCGGTGAGCTATGCCCGCGCACGCGCTGCCGAGCTGGGGATCAGCCGGCGCACCTTGGAGAAAAGCGACATTCACATCCACGTGCCCGAAGGGGCGGTGGCCAAAGACGGGCCAAGCGCTGGCATCGCCATGGCAACCGCGATCATCTCTGCGCTGACCAAAATCCCCGTCCGGCGCGACGTGGCCATGACCGGTGAGATCACCCTGCGCGGCCGAGTATTGCCCATCGGCAGCCTGAAAGAGAAGCTGCTGGCTGCGCATCGGGCCGGCATCCGCACCTTCATCATGCCCAAGAAGAATGCCAAGAACCTGGAGGAAGTGCCGAAGAAGGTCCTGCGCGACCTGACCATCATCCAAGTAACGACCATGGAAGAGGTGCTCCAGGCCACGCTGGTGACGATGCCACAGCCAGTAGCCAAGCCACCCTCGTGCAAGGGGCGCAAGAAGAAGAAAGCGCTTCCTGAAGAGGCACCTGCCCCCGCAAGCTAAAAGGGGAGAGCGACATCGCCGTAAACTGCGCGCCAGAGCGGGCAAAGCTTGGGGATCTCACGCGGAGGCGCGGAGAACGCAGGGAACTACGCCTGACTCGCGTGTTGCCTTAGGGCATTCCATTCATAGCTAGAGGCCGGAACTCGGGGTGGGCGACGGCAGTGCCGTCGCCCACCCTATAAACTCATCTTGCTTGGCAGCATGGCTTGGTTGCGCCTTGCCCCTATTGGTGAAGGCACCCCGGTATGATAGGTAACAGCAAAGACAATGAATAATCAACCACTCGTTTATGAGCAATCCAGCCGTCCGGGTTGCCTGTTGCAGTTGCTCTGGTTTGTCTTCGTCGGCTGGTGGTTAGGGTTGTTATGGGTCGCCCTGGCTTGGCTGATCTGCGTCAGCATCATCGGGCTGCCGTTGGGCATCACCATGCTCAACCGCGTGCCGCAGATCATCGCGCTGCGCGGCCGGCGGCTGGTCCAAGTGATCCCCGGCGCCGGCGTGCGGGACGTGCCGCAGATAAACCCGATCATCCGCGTCATCTACTTTCTCCTGATAGGGATCTGGCTGAGCGCGCTCTGGATGGTGGTGGCCTATGCCTTGTGTTTGACCATCATTGGGCTTCCCTTTGGCTTCTTGATGTTCGACGCTGTGCCGGCCATCGTCTCGCTTAAACGCACCTGAGAAAAGCAGTCGGGTCGAGGCATATAATTTAAGCGCTATGCCGGTATACAGATATGCTTGTCCCGACTGTGGTTACACCTTCGAGCAGCAGCAAAAGTTCACTGACCCTCCTGTGACGCAATGCCCGAAGTGCGGCAAGCAGAATGTCTACCGTTTGGTGAATCGCGTGGCGGTGGCCTTCAAGGGCAGCGGCTGGTATATCACCGATAGCAAGAGTGAGCGCAGCAAGCAAACGGACGAGACGACCAAGGGCGACGACAAGGCCAAGGAGCCGGCCAAGGCCGAAGCCACGGTGAGCGAAAAGACCAGTGGCGAATAGATAGTTGCTGATGAGCGCGACAAAGGGCTGCTTTGGCAGCCCTTTTGTTTTGGCTTGCGCGCAAAGTGATTTCTGCTAAAACCTGGCCTATGGCTGAGCATACAAAGTTCGTCCTTGCCGAGGAAGAGATCCCGCAAGCTTGGTATAACATCCAGGCCGACCTGCCGTTTGAGCTGCCGCCGGTGCTCCATCCGCAGACCAAGCAGCCCGTTGGGCCGGATGACTTAGCCCCGCTCTTCCCGATGGCGCTGATCATGCAAGAGGTCTCGCGCGAGCGATGGATCGAGATTCCCAAGCCGGTGCGCGACGTATATAAGCTATGGCGACCGACGCCGCTCTATCGCGCCCACCGGCTGGAGAAGGCGCTGCAGACGCCGGCCAAGATCTTCTACAAGTACGAAGGGGTAAGCCCTGCCGGCAGCCATAAGCCAAACACCGCCGTCGCGCAGGCGTATTACAACAAGGCCGAGGGCACCAAACGCATCACCACCGAGACCGGCGCCGGCCAGTGGGGCAGTGCGCTGGCGCTGGCCTGCCGGCTGTTCGAGATCGACCTGAAGGTATACATGGTCAAGGTGAGCTACGAGCAGAAGCCATATCGCCGCGTGCTCATGGAGACCTGGGGTGCGCAGGTCGTGCCGTCCCCAAGCAACGACACCAACGCCGGGCGCGCCATCCTCGCCAAAGACCCGCACAACACCGGCTCGCTGGGCATTGCCATCAGCGAAGCGGTTGAGGACGCCGTCACCAACCCAACGCCGACGAAGTATGCGTTGGGGTCGGTGCTCAACCACGTGCTGATGCACCAGAGCGTGATCGGCCTAGAGGCCAAGCGGCAGCTTGAGCTGGCCGGCGTTTATCCAGACGTGTTGGTGGGCGCGATCGGCGGGGGCAGCAACTTCGCTGGCTTCGCCTATCCGTTCATCGCCGACAAGCTCAGCGGCAAAGCCCCCGACCTGCGCGTGGTGGCCATCGAGCCGGCGGCGGCGCCGTCGCTCACGCGCGGCGTATATGCCTACGACTACGGCGATACCAGCCAGATGACGCCGTTGCTGAAGATGTATACCCTCGGCCACAGCTTCATCCCTGCGCCCATCCACGCCGGCGGGTTGCGCTACCACGGCATGGCCTCGTCGGTCTGCGAGCTATATCGCCACGGCATCATCGAAGCGCGCGCCGTGCAGCAGCGCGTCACCTTCGAGGCCGGCGTGCTCTTCGCCCGCACCGAGGGCATCTTGCCCGCGCCTGAGGCCGCGCACGCGATCCGCGGCGCTATCGAAGAGGCGATCCGCTGCCGCGAAGAGGGCGTGAGCCGCACGATCGTCTTCAACCTATGCGGGCATGGCCACTTCGACCTCTCGGCCTACGAGCGCTACCTGGCCGGCCAGCTTGAGGATTATGAGCTGCCGCAGAGCGAGATCGAGCGGGCGCAGGCGCAGTTGCCGGTCGTAGCATAGCGCTGCGCGCATATCGGCGGCTGAATCCCATGCCCAGCAGTGCGCCTACATGTCAAGAGTCTATCTTGACATGTGCGCGATTCAACGGCCGCTGGATACGCTAGACCAACCGCGCCTCCAGCGAAGCATCTAAACGCCTGCCCGACCAAAGCTCAACGGGCATCACCAAAGCCACATCCCATCCCATGTCATGCTTCGCGTTGGCATGACAGACTGATATGGCGAGCTGAAGGAAAGCGCGCCTGTGTAAATCCGAACTCACGTTTCATTATGTCCTACGCGCTCGTACCTGGAAGTCTTTCTAACTTGTGGGTAATGCTAAGGAATGAGAAGGGGGACGCTCGCAAGGGGAATGAAAGGAGAGCGCGAGCAGGGGGAAAGAAAGGGGACGCAGGCGGGGAAGGAAGTAAGAAGGGAGCGCTCAGCATGACGGGCTAGCGCGGCAAGTAATTTGCGAACGGGCACGTGTCAATCCAGAGATGAAACATCTTTTCCATTGGGCCACGCCCAATGCACCCGTCTTAAGCGCTTGGTGCTACACTCTTTGCAAGACATGGCCGACTTAGAGAACGCCCAACCTCCGGACTGGGCACGCAGCCTGGACGCACAGGGCTTTCGCATGTTTATCTCGTTGGTAGAGGACTACTTTGCCAGCCGGCAGATCGCGGCGCACGTTAAGCCAGAGGAGGGGGTAGTGCAGCCGCGCAGCGGTCGGCTGCGCGCCAGTGTGCTCGGCTTGCAGAACATCGCCCGCGCATGTGCTTCTCTCGCCATCGAGCAGTGGCCCCAAGCAATCGCCCAGCACTTCGACAGCATCTTCGCGGTGAGCGAGGATAAAGACGCGCTGCTGCTCGAAGTGTCCGACTTCGAGGCCGTGAAGTCGCGCTTGCGCGCCCGCCTCTATCCGCAAACCCTGCTTCGAGAGTCTGCCGAGTTGATCTCGCGCCCCGGTCCAGAAGGCACGATCGAAGCATTGGTGCTGGACTTGCCGACGACGGTGCGCACCGTTGCCCCAAGCGAGGTTCAGCGTTGGGGCCAGACAGGTCGTGACTTGTTTGAACTGGGTCGGCGTAATCTGCGCCAGAGCAGCCGCCTGAAGGTATCCACAGCCAGCCTGCTGCCTGGCACCAGCGTGGCGCTCTACCATGGCGATCCCTACTATGCAGCCAGCCACGCGCTCATCATCGAGGACTACCTGCCGGCAGATCTCCCCTATGGCGCGCTGGTTGGCCTGCCCAGGCGCGACGCGCTATTGCTCCATGTGATCCGTAACATTGGCATGGCCCACGCGGTGAACGCCATGTTGCGGGTTATTGTTGGCCTGTATCATGAAGGGCCTGGAGCGCTCAGCCCACATTTATATTGGCTGCGCGACGGCGAATTTCTCCCTCTGTCCTACAACCTAGACGGCCAATCGCTGGACTTCCACCCCCCGCCTGAATTCGTGGCCCTGCTGGAGCACCTCGGACAGGTTGCCGAGCTTTCGTGAAAGTTGGCAGGGCAGACAAACAATGTATTCGCTTATCCTCTTCGACCTCGACGAGACGCTCTATCCACGTTCGGCAGGGCTGATGACGGCGATCACGGAACGCATCACCCAGTTCATTGCCAGTCGCTTCGGCATGTCCATCCAGCAAGCCGATGACCTGCGCCAGCGCCTGCGCGCGCTACACGGCACGGCGCTGCGCGGTCTGATGGAGGAGGGTTATCCCGTCAACGTGGACGATTATTTTGCTTATGTGCATGATATTGCTCTGGACGGCGTCTTAACAGCCGACCCGCGCTTGCGCGCGATGCTGCTGAACATCCCGCTGCGCCGCGCCGTGCTGACCAACGCGGACATCACCCACGCCCTGCGCGTGCTCAAGCATCTGGACATCCAGGACTGCTTTGAGCGCGTGATAGACATTCATGCGCTGAGCTATCGCAATAAACCCGATCCGTTGGCATACCGCCTGGCAATGGAGATGCTGGGCGTACAACCGCGCGAGGTGATCTTCGTGGAGGATACGCCGGCCAACACGCGCGCGGCGCGGGCCATCGGCATTACGACCGTGCTCATTGAATGCCCGCCTAGTGATGCAGCGGATTACTTCCTGGATAGCGTGTTGGACGTAGGCACGTTGGTCGCTGAGTTGCTCACTACCCAAGAGAAGGGATGATGGATTTATTGTTGGATTTAGGATGGTGGGGACTTATCTACGTGTTGTTCCCCACGGCTCTGGGCGCGCTGGCCGGCCTGCCTCTCTGGCTACGGCGGCGCGTCCTGCTCGGCAACGCGGTTGGATCAACCGTGATCGCTGTGGTCATGATCGCCTTCATCCTCCAGCTCATCTTCTCGCGCCTGGCCGACGGCTTCTTCGCCCAAGCGGAACTGCTGCCAGTGGGCCTGTTGGTTGCGGCCGGCTGGGTAAATGTGCTGCTGATGTTCTTCTTGAGCGGCGCCGTTGAGGATCGCGTGAAGCGGCGGATCATCAAGCCCGACGACTTTTGAGCGCCATGCCGAGATACTCTTCGATGCGCGCCTCGATTAGGCTCAGGCTGTCCGCCCAAAACGCCGCCTCGCGGATGTTGATGCCGAATTGGGCAGCCAGCTCAGCAGGCGTTGCCTCGCCAGTGGCTGCCAGAAGCGCCTCGTATTCCGGCACAAATGCCGGCCCGCGCTGCTTATAGATCGCATACAACCCCAGGCCAAAGAGGAGGCCGAATGCGTAGGGAAAGTTATAGAACGATAGGCCGGGGTAATAGTAGTGCGGCTTCCATGTCCACATGTATGGGTGGAGGTAGCACTCATCCAGGCCATCGCCATACGTCTCTTTCTGGCAGCGCAGCATGAGTTCGCAAAGCTCCTCGGCTGACAGCTCAGCCTTGGCCCGGCGCTGAAAGACCTCGCGCTCGAACAGGTAGCGCGAAGTGATGTCCACGATGACTTGGGTCTTGCCGATCAGGTCGGTTTCCAGGATTGCCAGCGTTTCATCCGCATCGCGCGCTTCGGCCAGCGCTGCGTCAGTGATGATGGTCTCGCACAGGATCGAGGCGGTCTCGGCCAGGGTCATAGGGGTGGCCGATTGCAACTCGGTCTTGCCCGCGGCGTGCTGGCAGTCGTTGTGAAAGGCGTGCCCCAGCTCGTGGGCGATGGTGAGGACCTGGTCGAGCGAGCCGTCGTAATTGCACAAGATGCGCGATTCCTTGACCAGCGGCACATCCATGCAAAACGCGCCGGCCCGTTTGCCAGGGCGCTGCTCGGCGTCTATCCAGCGCTGATCAAAGGCCCGCCGGGCAAGCGCTTCCAGACGCGGGCTGAAGCCGGCGAAATGAGCGAGGATGAAATCGCGCGCCTCTGCCCAAGCGTAGGAGCGCGCATGACGCGATAGCGGCGCCATCAGGTCCCACCACGGCAAGCCGCCGGCATGTCCCAGCCGCTGTGCTTTCGCACGCAGGTAGCGCCGAAAGGCCGGGAAGGACGCTTGCATTGCGCCCAGCATCGCGTCCAGCGTTTCCTGATCAATCCGCGCGCTGTCCAGCGCAGCATGCAGCGGGTCGCGCCGGCCGCGCCGGCGCTCTAGCGTCAGCGTGGCGCCTTTGACGCCGTTTAGCGCCGCCGCCAGCGGCTCTTTGACCGTCTCCCAGGCCGCCAGCTCTGCCTCGTAAGCGCGCCGGCGCACGTGGGGATCAGGATCGTGCTGCATCAGGTTAATCAGGGCGGGCATGGGCAGCTTCTCGCTTTGCCCCTGACGTGCGAATGCCACGCTGAGCTGCGCGGTGATCGTCCCCTGAAGCTTGCTCCAGGCATTCGCGCCGCTCAGGCTGAGTTCGGCAGCCAGGCTTTCTTCGGCCTCGCTCATCAGATAGCGACTTTGCTCAGCCGTATCGCGAAGATAGAGGGCGTGGGCCTGGGCCAACGCACTGCTTGCGATCAACGCCGGTAGCGCATCGGCCAACTGTCTTATCCAGCCGCCGAAGCGAACATCTATTTGGTGCAGGCGCACGCCCAGCGGCTCGATCTCGCTGAGCAGCCGGCGGGCGCGCTGGTCAAAAGCATCGGTGGCGACATGGGCGAAGATATAGGCGCGAACGGTGCGATAGCGCGCCAACAGCGGATTGGCGCGCTCCAAATAGCCCTCTAGCGCAACCGTTGCGTCGCTCGTGGAGGTCACAGATTGAGAGGCTACGGTGTGCTTGTCGAGGAAGTCTTCAAGCGCGCTCAGCTCGGCTTCGCAGCGCGCGATCGCTGCACGCAATTCAGCCGAGTCCAGGTCTGGGAATATGCTTGACACATCCCAGCGAGGAAGGCGATCGGGAGAACCATTCGACACGTCTGGAACTATAGCGCACTCGCGGATAAGGGAGTGCATTCACCAATAGGGGCGTGGGCCGCTCATTCGCCATGCCGGTCCGTCATACTAGCGCGAAGCGTCCGACATCTAAGCGGCTGCGTTGACCAGGGCTGTGCCGGCCCATGAGCGCTTTAGAGGGGGTTATCCTTTGCCGCGAACACATCCGCAGATAATTCAGATGCGGCCATGACAGCACTGAAACCGGACCTCATTCGCCATGCGCTGCGCGGCCCATTGCCTGGGCTGGCTGCCCAGTTGCGCATGTCACCGCCAGAACGCATGCACGCGCTGCGACCAAGGCCGGATGCCCAGGAGGCCGGAGTGCTGCTGCTGATATACCCATACCAGGCCGAACTGCACTTCGTGCTCACGCGGCGGAACGAAGGGCTGGGCCATCACAGCGGGCAAATCTCGCTGCCCGGCGGGCGACGCGAGCCTAGTGATGACGATATCGTTGCAACTGCCCTGCGCGAGACACAAGAAGAATTAGGCATCTCGGTTGAACAGGTGGAGACGCTGGGCAGGTTAACTGCGCTGTATATCCCGCCAAGCAACTTTATCGTGCATCCAGTCGTCGGCTATATCGCAACACGACCAGCGTTCCGCCCGAATGCGCGTGAGGTCGCCGAACTCATCGAAGTGCCATTAAGGCAGTTACTTGACCCAACGACGCGCCGGCGCGGACCGCTGCCGCAGGGCGGCCCCGATAGGCCGTTTTATCGAATCGGGGCGCACGCGGTCTGGGGGGCGACCGCGATGGTGCTCAGCGAGTTTGAAATGGTGCTGCGAAACGCCGGCGCGGGATGACTACGCAACACGCAATACGTAATACGCAATACGTAATACGGAATACGTATTACGTATTGCGTATTGCGTATTCCGTATTACGTATTCCGTATTGCATGGCGCGTCACTTAGGGCGCGGCCAATAGCGACGCAGGAGGGCACGGCGCAGCACACGCCGGGCAGACGCCAGCGCTTGCGCGACGTCGCTCGTCTGTGGTGGAGTCACGTCGGGAGGAGCGAAACGT
>DAOTYZ010000110.1:0-2954 GCA_034434555.1 Candidatus Roseilinea sp. | reverse complement strand
GGTTCGCCGGGCAACAGCCGGCTGAACAAGATGCACTGCGCGTTGACCTCAATGCGCTCGGCAGCGTCGAAGGCGGCCTCCAGGTCTTTGCCCAGGACGAACAGGCCATGCCAAGGGACAATTACCGCCGCCGCCTGTTTGCGAATGACAGCTTCTTGACCGCGCAGCCCGTCGGCGATGTTCTCGGCGAGCGCGTCGGAGTGGGCCGGCGCAAACCGACACACCTGGATGACCCCGAACTTGAGCATGTTCTCCAACACCGGCGTGATGGGCCGACCGGCCATCGCAAATACCATCACATGGCGCGGATGACCATGCACCACCGCCTGCCCATCGGGGAACTCGCGCAGCAGGCGAAAGTGCACCTTGGACTCGCGCGATATCTCGCCCTCGCCCGCCAGCTTTTGACCGTTCAGGTCGGCGACGATCACCTGCTCCGGGCGCAGCCGCCACTGATATTTACTGCCTGCGTAGCGCGGGGTGATGCAGATCAGGTCGCCAACCCTGGCGCTGATGTTGCCGCCGGAGGCATCGGTGAGATAACGTTCATACATCAGCCGGCCCAGCTCGGCGATGCGGGCGCGGGTAGCGTGAATGAGGTCGTCCATGTCTTCCTCGCTGAATGAGCAGGGTGATTATAGGGTTTAGGGTACTCGCTATACTGTTGCCCATGACATCGCCCTCCCTCGACTACCGACGCCTATTTGATCTAAGCGACCGTATCGCGCTGGTCGTGGGCGCCGGCAGCGGCATCGGCGAAGCCTCAGCCCACGCCCTGGCCGCCCACGGCGCGCGCGTGATCTGCGCCGACCTCGACTCGGACGCCGCGCAACGGGTCGCCCAGGCCATCGGCCCTGCCGCCGAAGCTGTCCAACTTGACATGCGCGATGCGACGAGCGTGGCGCACGTGTTGAGCGACCTGCCCGCCCCCGATGTGCTGGTCAGCACACCGAGCATCAACGTGCGCAAGCCACTCTTGCAGGTCAGCGACGAAGAATTCGACCGCGTGATCGCGCTGAACTTGCGCGGCACCTTCTTCTTGCTGCGTCAAGCGGGCCAAATCATGGCCCAACGCGCGCGCGGCAGCATCATCGTGTTCACCAGCATCCGCAGCGAGGTGGTTGAACCGGGTCAGGGTGTGTATGCGGCCACCAAAGCCGGCGTGCGCCAGATGTGCCGCGCGCTGGCCGCCGAGCTTGGTCCGCACGGCGTGCGCGTGAACCTGATCGCCCCTGGGATCGTCGAGACGCCGCTCACCGCCCAGATCCGCAATCATCCGGATTGGTATGCCGCCTACGCAGAGAAGACGATCTTTCGGCGCTGGGCGCAGCCGCATGAGATGGCCGGCGCGGTCGTCTTCCTCGCCTCCGACGCCAGCAGCTACGTCACCGGAACGGTGCTGTTCGTGGATGGCGGCTGGACCGCTCACGATGGGCGCTTCACTCCACCGCTCTAAGCCATGCTCACCGAACAAGAACGTCACGCGCTGAGCTATATTGACGATGACCTGCTCATCGCTTGGGTTCAAGACCTCACCCGCATCCCCAGCGTGTGGAAACCAGCTGAGGGCATCGGAGAAGAAGCCGCCGCGCGCTGGGTAGAGGCGCGCTGCCGCGAGATCGGCCTGGAGACGCATTTTGAGTTCGTCGCGCCGGGCCGCCCCAACGTGGTCGCCTTGCTTCGCGGTCGCCCTGATCAACAAGCCGGCGCGCCTCGCCTGACGCTGATGTTTGAAGGGCATACCGATGTGGTGACCGAGGGCGACCCGTCGTTGTGGCGCGATCCGCCGTTCAGCGCGACGATCCGCGATGGCCGAATTTACGGGCGCGGCGCCAACGACATGAAGGCCGGCCTGTGCTGCGCGTTGATGGCGCTCAAGGCCCTGCGCGACAGCGGCGCGTCGCTCGACGGCGACATCATCCTCGGCGCTGTGTGCGACGAAGAAGGCGCGATGCTCGGCATCAAGCACTTTGTTGACCGCGGCTGGGCCGACGCGGTTACGGCCTGCATCGTGTGCGAGCCGGAGGAGAACCACCTCTGCATCGCCCAGAAAGGCGTAATGTGGGTGCGCTGCGTGATTCATGGCGTGATGGCCCACGGCGCGATGCCGCTCACCGGCATCAACACGGCCTATCCGATGGCGCGCTTCCTCACCCAGATACACGCCCTTGAGGAGCGCCTAATCGCGCGGCATGGCCAGCACGAGTTCTTAGGCCAGCCCAGCATCACGCCGACCATCCTCCTCTCCCCGCCGCGCGGCGGCGGCGAGCCGCAGAACAACGTCATGCCCGGCGCTGCGGAATGCGTGTTAGACATTCGTCTCATCCCCGGCCAAGATCCCACCGCGCTCGCCAAGCAGATCGAGGCCATCCTCGCCGGCGTGGTCGCTGTTGACGACCGTCTGCGGCACGATTTCCAAGTGCTGGAGGTTCGCCCGCCCACCAGCACAGAGCGCGCCCATCCGTTGGTACAGGCCTTGGCCAGTGCCTACACCGACTTAACCGGCAATCCGCCTGTTTACGGCGGCGTGCCCGGCAGCACGGACGGCACCATCCTCAACGCCCGCAAGGGCATTCCCATCGTCACGTGCGGGCCAGGCGACATTCACATCCCACACCACGTGGACGAATGGGTGAGCATTGAAGAAATCAAGCTCGCTGCCCGGCTCTACGTTCTAGCCGCCATGCGCTATCTCAAGCGCGAACACGCGACCTGATGCACACCGACAATCACACCCTAACTGCGATCCCCGGTTTGCGCGTGGGACACTGGACCAATCTAGAGGGCGGTACGGGCTGTACGGTGGTGCTGTGCCCGCAGGGCGCTGTCGCCGGCGTGGACGTGCGCGGCGGCGCGCCGGGCACGCGCGAGACGCAACTGCTTTCCCCCACCTGTGCCATCGAGCATGTCCACGCCGTCCTGATCGGCGGCGGCAGCGCCTATGGCTTGGCCGC
>DAOTYZ010000109.1:0-17097 GCA_034434555.1 Candidatus Roseilinea sp. | reverse complement strand
GGCCTACAGGCCCGATGGGCAGCCGTGGCAGGACGACGCCGTCTTAATCGAAGTGCATCACCCGTGAGCAGTTCACATGACAAGCATGTACCCGCGCATCCTCCTTGTGACCGTCCTCCTCGTCGCCATCGGTGGCCGTTCCGCGCCCGCCCACGCCCAGGCCGAACCTAAGCCTCTGAGCGTGCCGCCTGGGTTTCGCGTAGAGGGGATCACCAACAACCTAGAATTGCCGACGACGTTCGCCTTTGCCCCAGATGGGCGCGTGTTCATCGCCGAGAAAGCCGGGCGGGTGAAGATCTGGAAGGATGGCGTGCTCTACGCCCGTCCGCTGATCGACATCCGCGACGAGGTCAATAACTTCGTTGACCGCGGCCTGATCGGGATGGCGCTCGACCCGAACTTCGCCCAGAACGGCTGGATTTACCTGGCGTACGCCTGGGATGCGCCCGGCGAGCCAAAAGATGCCGATGGCCCGCGGCGAGGGCGCGTGGTGCGCTACACGGTTGAAGGCGATGTGGCCAGACCAGAGAGCGCCCACGTCGTGCTCGACGATTACTGGAGCTACACCCAGAACCACTCGGTGGGCACGCTCAAGTTCGACCGCGAGGGCAAGCTGTGGGTCTCTCTCGGTGAGGGCGCGCTCTCGGCCATGCCGGGCCGGCTGGCGCTCAAGGCGCTTTCAATAGATAACCTGCAGGGCAAAGTCCTGCGGATTGACCCGCTCACCGGCGAAGGCGTCCCTGGCAACCCGTTCTACGACCCACGCTTCCCCAAGCGCGCCCGCTCGCGGGTGTGGGCCTATGGCTTTCGCAACCCCTTCCGCTTCGCCCTGCATCCGGAGACTCAGCTCCCCTACGTCGGCGATGTGGGCTGGAATACCTACGAGATGTTGATGATCGCCACGAAAGGGGCGAACTTCGGCTGGCCATGCGTGGAAGGCAGCATGGACCGACCGGAGTTTCAAAGCGAGCCAGAGTGCCGCGATGTGAACATCCGCACGACGACGCCGAAGGAGCTGAGCTATCCTCACGCTGGCAACAACGCCTCAGTCACCGTCGGTGACTTCAACACCGGCGACCACTTCCCCGCTGAGATGAAGGGACAGTTCTTCTGGGGCGACTATTCCACCCAGGTGATCAACCGCACCGCCCTGGACGAGAACGGGCGATTCAAGGAGACGATCCCCTTCGGCGCGCGCATGGGCGAGCCGGTGGACATCCAGTTCGGCCCAGACGGCGCGCTGTGGTACCTTTCAATCTACTCCGGCGGCCTGCGCCGCATCGTCTACCAGGATAATCCGCCCGGCTCACTCGTTCGGACCGCCAAGCGCAGGGCGCCGCCTGTCGTCATCCTCTCACCCTTCGACGGCGAGACCTACCTGCCCGGTCAGCGCGTGGAGCTGCGCGGGGCGACGAGCAAGACGGGACGGGTCGAGTGGCGCGTCACCCGTTATGACGGCCAGCGCGCGACGCCGATCACGACGACCCTCGGCCTGAACACCGCGTTCATCATGCCCTACGATATGGGCGACGACGGCGTCATCGAAGCTATGCTGACCGTCGCTGACCCCAAGGGCGGCTCGTCTTCGGCCAAGGTGCGGGTGTATCCCACCCGCAGCGATGGCTACATTCGCGCCTGGTGGCTGACCAGCGGATTCCGCGACCTCTCGCTGGATGACGATCCGCTTCCGGGCGGCGAGGCCAGCTTCATCCCCCGACCCGAGGACAAAACGGTCTGGACCATCCGCAGCCCATCGCACAACATCAATCTGCTGGACTACGTCACGCCGGCCCGCAAGGGCATGGTCTATGCCTTTGTGTGGATCGCCTCGCCTGAAGACCGCAAAGGGCTGCTGGGCATGAACTCCGACGACGGCCTGGCGGCCTGGCTGAACGGCGAGCGAATCTGGTTCAACAAGGTCAGCCGCTTCATGCCGGACGACCTGCGCGACATTGACCTGCCGCCCATCCAGTTAAAGAAGGGCTACAACGCGCTGCTGTTGAAGATCGACACCAACGAAGGGGAATGGCGGTTCAAGGCGCGCGTGTTGAACCCCGATGGCTCGATCATGCGCGACGTGGTGCCGAAGCTGGCCCTGCCGGCTGATTAGTCTCCGACGCGGACGCTTCGATGTTTTGGAGCATATCGAGAGCGAAAGCGCACCCGCGCTGGCCACTTCCCATTCCGCTCATCCTGGCCCTGTTCTTCACCTTAACGCTCATTTACAACGTAACAGTGCCGATCTTCGAGGCTGCTGATGAAGCCTGGCACTATCTTTATGCGCACTACTTGGCCACTGAGCGCCGGCTCCCTGATCTCAGGCGCGATTTGCCCTCGCACGAAGCTACCCAGCCCCCGCTTTACTACAGCGCTGTTGCGCTGGTCATCAGCCCGTTCGATCACCATAACCTGAGCGATCTGACGCGCCTGAATCCCGACTGGCTCGACCGAGCGCTCAATCCTGACCACAGAAGAGTGCGCGGTCAGCATTTACACGATACCGAAGCCGAGCGCTGGCCCTATCAGGGGGCGGTTTGGGCTGTGCGCGCTGCCCGCCTGTTCTCTTCTCTGCTCGGTGCGCTCGTGGTTTTGCTCGTCTACCAGATCGCCCGATCGCTCTTCTCGACTGTCTGGCTTCGCGCTCCCACCCTGTGTGCTGCCGTGGTCGCTTTCAACCCAAAGTTCATCCATCTCAGCAGCATCGTCAACAACGACATCGCCATCACCCTCGCCGCCACGGCTGCCTGCTGGTGGATGGTCCGCCTCGCTCGATCTCAACAACCGAGCGCCGTTGCTTTCGCCCTCCTTGGTGCGCTGGTAGGTATTGCCACCCTCTGCAAGCTTCAGGGGCTTGGCCTCTTCCTGCCCGCCCTCGCTGCGATCGCGCTGATCTGCCCACCAGCGGTCTGGCTCACCCGCCTTGCCGCTCTGCTGGCCGGCTTCGCCTCAGTTGCTGGCGGCTGGCTGCTCTTCAACATGCTCAACTACGGCCATCCGCTGGCCTGGGCACAAATCCAGGCCGCTAACGCTGCCCTGCTGCGCCCCGTCCCGCTGACCGCCGGCGAGGTGCTGGCCACCTTGCCGTCGTGGTTCACCTCCTACTGGGGCAACATGGGGATTGAGCTTCACTACGATGCGTGGGTTGATGCCGTCTTGTTCGCAGCGTTTGCTTTGGCTGCCGCCGGCTGCGTGCTCGCCTTTGCGCGCCGGCTGCCAGCGATCGCCAACCGGACTGGTTTTGCATTGCTGCTAATCTGGCAAACTGTGCTGAGCGGGATGTTTATCTGGTGGCTGCGCAGCTACACGGGGACGGAGAACAGCCGCCTGATCATGCCTGGCGTCAGCACGATAGTGACGCTGGTGGTACTGGGCTGGCTGACACTCGCGCCGGCGCGCACCCAGACGATGGTGGTCTTCGCAGCGCCAGCTATGCTGTTGGGGCTGGCGATCGCCACGCCGATCCTCACCATTCGGCCGGCCTACGCTGAGCCGTCCACCTACAGCCGCGAAGCCATTGTGGCTGCTTATCGCTTGCCCAGCGCAGGCGTGGCGCTCTTTGACGGTGCGATAGACCTGCTCCATGCCGAGGTCTCGCCCAGGCACGTGCGCGCTGGCGAGGCGCTGGGCGTGACGCTGTACTGGGGCGCTCGCCAACCGATCACCCAAAGTTATCGTGTGCTCATCGAAGCCGTTGACATGGACGGCAAGATCATCGGGAGCACTTATGCCCTGCCCTATGGCGGGCGGTTTGCCACCCAGCGCTGGCAGCCTGGGGCGTACTTCCGCGATGAGTATCTGCTGACCATCGCGCCGGATGCACCACATGGGCCAGCCCGCATTCAGCTTAGCCTGCCCCGCCTGTATCCAAGCGAGGGACGGGCGCGTATAGACGGCGCGCCATGGCCATTTTTTCTGGTTGATCGAGTGAAGGTGCGCGCATCTTCAGCTCCCACCACTGCGCCCAACAGCCTTCCCCTGGCTACCTTTGGCGAATTGCTGCGCCTGGACGCGGTGCACTTTACGTCGGGAAAGGTCACGTTCTTCTGGACGGTGCTGCGCGCGCCGGACAAAGATTACACGCTCTTCGTCCACGTGTTGAACGCCGATGGTGAGCTTGTCGAGCAGCGCGACGGACAGCCGTTCGAGGGAGAATATCCCACCAGCCTGTGGGACGCTGGCGAGCGCGTGCGCGACGTGCGGACTGTTGCTTTGCCACCCACCGCGCGCCACTTGAGGATTGGCTGGTATGACCATCGGACTGGCCAGCGATTGCTGGCACAGACGACCAGCGGTCAGCCCTGGCCAGATAGCGCGGTTTTGATTGAACTCCAGTAGCCCCCAGGTCGGCCCGCGCGCTCCACCTGCCTCTAGTCCTCCAGCGTCGTCTCGTAGAGCGCGCTAATGCCCCCGTCTATCAAGATCGCTGCGCCGTTGAGGAAGCCGTTCTCGCCGCTGAGGATGTGCACAATTGTGGCGGCTACTTCTTCGGGCCGACCGGCGCGCTTGAGCGGGTAGATGCCCTCTGCCCGCCGGCGTTCAGCCTGTGGATCGGCTGCTTTGTCGAAATACTCGAAGGCCAGCGAGGTGAGGATCAAGCCAGGTTGAATCGCCACAGCGCGGATGTTGTCCTTGCCCCACTCGATGGCGATTGACTTGGTGAGGGCGACCAGCATGGCCTTGGCCACGTTATAGGGGAACACGCCGGGCATGGTGCGCTCGGCATTGATTGAAGAGAGATTCACGATCACGCCGCCGCCGGCGGCCTTGAGCGCTGGATAGGCCTCTTGGCTCAATGCCCAGGCATGGTAGAAGTTCACTCGAAAACAGTTGTCCAGGTCCTCGAACGTCGCGTTCAACACGCCGTGCCAGGTGTTGGCGCCGGCGTTATTCACCAGCCCATCCAAGCCGCCGAGGAAGGCGATCGCCTCGCGCGCGAAGCGGCGCGTCGCGTCCAGGTCGCGCAGGTCGAGGGCGCGGAAGAACGCCCGCCTGCCGGCCGCCTCAATCGCCTGAATCGTGGCCTCGGCGCCTGCGTCGCTCAGCCCGCAGAACGCCACGTCGGCGCCTTCCTGCGCCGCGCGGATGGCGACAGCCTGGCCAATCCCCATCGTCCCGCCGGTGACGATGATGCGTTTGTTCGCCAGCGTGTTCATCGCATTTGTCCTTTGCGTGAGTGCGCTGCTTATGCGCGCTCGCGCTTACCAGCATCATAAGGCAGCGCTGAGCACAAAACGCTCGATGGCGAGCGCTGCCCCGTCTTCCTCGATCCCCGGCGCGACCCAATCGGCGATCGCGCGGATGTCCGCGTGGCCGTTGGCCATCGCCACGCCGAGGCCGGCCCAGGCGATCATCGTGGCGTCGTTGCCTTGGTCGCCAATCGCCATGACCGCCTCGCGCGCCACCCCCAGGTGTGCCGCCAGCGCCTGTAGCGCTGCGCCTTTGTCGGCCCCCAGCGGGTTCACTTCGACGAAGCGCGCATGCGACTGCACGACCGTGGCGCGATCGCCAACCAGCGCGCGCAAATACGCTATCGCTGACGACGCCTGCGACGGGTCAACGGTGAAGAGGATCTTATCGGCATCCTCATTCGCCAGCACAGCGCACAGATCCGGCACAACCGAGAACCCACGCCCCACCAGGTCGTCGAGCCGGCCAAAAAACACCCCGTCGGTGACGTAGATGCGGTCGCCCTGATACAGCGCTGCGCGCCAGCTCGGATGCGTGCGCTCGACCGCAGCCAACTCGCAGGCCAGATCGCGCGGCAGCGGGATATGACGCAAGTAACGCTCGGTTTGGTAGTCGTAGATCACGCCGCCCTGCAGGCAGATGGCCGGCGCGTTGATCCCCAGCCGCTCGGCGAAGCTGCGCGTGCTGGTCACGTTTCTGCCGGTCGCCACCGTCACCCACAGGCCATGCGCTTTCGCGCGCTGCACCGCCTGCAAGACGCGCGGCGAGATGCTCAGGTCAGGATACACGATCGTGCCATCCAGATCGAGGGCAAGCAACTTAAAAGCAGCCATCACTCTCGCAAATCATGCGAACTTGGCGTCTCATCCGCCAGAAGCGAATCTTACCCGTATCCCAATAAGAAGAGGGTGCGTGGGTGCGTTCATGATTTGGGGCAGCCCATTCCTCGTGAGCCAAGCAGTCCCCATTGAGCAGGTAAGTGAACCCGCATACTCAGCGCGGCCATTGGTGATCGCAGCCCTACCCCGTCACTCCGAGCAACTCTGAACTCATCCAAAAACGGTGAAACATGGCTACTCAGGGCGAATCCACGATTTGGAGTGGGTGTTCCTGACGTGACCAGTGGTCATTGCTGGGGTCACCGAGGCTCTGCCTCACCCTGTCATTCTGAGCGAAGCAGGGGCGGTTTGCGAACCGCCCCTACGCGCGGCCGGCTAAGGCGCTGCGGGGGCTGAGGCGGGGCGTTTGGCGGCCTCGCGGGGCTTGCGTGGACGTGCCTGCGATCAAAGCTTCGCATACAAAAACCAGAACTTATCTACCGGCGCAGCCTCGGCCAGTTCCGGCTCCCAGAGAAACGCGCCGGGGCGAAAGCGCGCCCGCAGCCGGGCGTCCAGCGTCCGCAGACGGTCGAGCTGTGCGCTGAGCTGCGACACGTCGTCCTTGAGCAACTCCAGGCAGAAGCGCATGCGGACGCGCTCGGCATAGCCAGAGCGCGGCGCGTTGTAAGGCTCGCCGTGGGCGGCTGCTTCGCGGCGGTCGTCCAGGAAGATCTCCCAGCTATCCAGCCGGCTCCTGAACTCACGGCGGGCCTTGTGCTGATACTGCTCGGCCAGCCGATGGCGGACTTTGCGAATCTCGGCCTGGGCAGCGCTGAGGACCGGCGCGATGGCTTCCGGATAGCGCGGGCGCAGGGCGCTCAATCGCCACTCGGTCTCCAGCCAGGCCCCGATCGTGAGTTGCGGCATTGGCAGGCCGTCCACATTGCCCACCGGGTAGAAGAGCACCTCGGCATAGAGGTAGTCGCTCATCTGCTCGGCAGCGACGCGGGCGAAGGTCAGGTCGCGGGTCAGGTTCATGCCTTCTGCGCGTCCGTCACTAGTCCAGCGATCACCTGGCGAACGCGCCGGCCAGTGGCGTAGAACTCGGTCCACTCCCCCTGGCGATGAATAACAATGCGCTGGTGTGGGAAGAGCACACCGCCAACCAAACCAACGATGAGCAGCGCACCGCCAAGCCACCATAGCCAATCGCCAGGGCTGTAGCGCGCGCTGATCACCGCGCCGGTCGCTGGCTGAAAGCGCAGCGTTGTCTTCTCGATCGTGATCTCGGCTGCGACCTCGCCGTCATACAGCAACTGGCCGCTGGGGATGGCGTAGGCGCGCAGTCGGCTGTTTCCGCCCCCGGCGCTCAAGGCCAGCGCCAAACGCGCCTTGGGGATGGCCAAGTAGCGCTCTGGTTCATCCGGGCTGAGCGTCAACAGCAGCTCGGCGCTAGGGGAAAGAAAGGTTGATGCCTGGATCGGCAGCGCAGCTCCACTGCTGTCAATTGCGCGCACGCGGTAGCCGGGCAGCTTCTGCTCCAGCGTCAGCGCGACACCGTTCGCCGCCCGCGCGGTCTGCCCTGGGCCGATAACGAGGCGTTGATCGCCAGGCTGGAAGGCGACGACCACGCCGGCGGGGTCGTCACCCTCGCGCAGGGCGAGCGACACGCCGCCGGCCAGGTTGACCGGCCCGTTTGCGGTGACCGTCTGCGAAGGAAGCTCCCAGCCGAGCGTGAGGTTCAACAAAAGGCCGCCTGCGGCCAGGATCAGGCCGCCATGGAAGGCACAGGCAAAAGCAAGCGCGCGCGGCCCGTCTTGGGCCACCAACAGGTCAGCCGCCGGCTGCGCTACTCGATAGCCCTGCGCACGAAGGCGCTCGGCAAACTGCGAAAGCGGCGGCCCGTTCAACATCACGCGCAGGCGCGGCTCGTCTTGGCGCTGGGCCGTGCGCCAGCCCATCAGACGGTCGGCCAGGCGCAAACCGGCTAGCGGAATCAGGGCAGCCAAGGCAAGTCGCCACCAGGGGCTTTGGGCAATGCTGTTCAGCCCCAGGCTATTGAGCGGCGAGAAGAGCGCGCCCTGACGGCTGCGGGCCTCGGCTTCCCAGCGGCTGTAGGCCACCGGCGCGGCGGTGCCGTTGGCCGGCTGCTGCGGTAGGATGAGCTTGGCCAGCAACCCGAACAGCGCCAAGGCGCACAGCGCCCCCAGCAGCGCATCACTGGTCAACGCGCGCCACAGCGTCCACCAGTAGTCGCGCCCTTCGCGTGCGTCGAACGATGTCGTGGCTTGCATGATCTGCACAACCCCTTCACACCTGCCTCAGCCTGAGCTAAACGTCTCAAGAGATGATCAGCATAGAAGTGGCTCAAGACATTATATGAAGAAGCAGTGCTTGCCTCGTTCTGAGGACGCCAATATGGATAGCGGATGTGACCGCTGTGGCTTGCTGGCTTCCTCAGCGCAGGCACATGCAAGTCAACCGGGAGGTTAAGAAGAGATGAGAATGAAGCTTGTTGCGATGATGGCTGCGGCTAGCTTGCTGTTAGCCGGGTGTAGCGAGGCGGTCGCGCTGTTCTCGCTGGCCGAAGAGGCGGCGCAGCGCGCAATTGCGACCATCGAAGCGCGTGAGGCCGACGTGCCACGCGCGGAAGCGCCGGCACAGCAGGAACGAGGAAACCTGGTTCGTCTATCGGTTGAACTCCAGCCCACGCCAACAGCTATCCCACCCGCCGCTCGCGCCAGGTTCGACGAAGAGGAAGCGGTGCTCGTTAACCTATACGAGCGCGTCAACATGGCGGTGGTGGCCATCTCGGTCCAGCGCAGCGGCCGCGGGTTTGGCGTGAGCGGCTCTGGGTCAGGTTTCGTCATTGACAAGCAGGGCCATATCGTCACCAATAATCACGTGGTGGACAGGGCGACACGGATCACCGTGCTGTTCGCCGACGGCACGCGCGCGCGCGCCCAGGTGGTGGGCACCGATGGCTACAGCGACTTGGCTCTGCTAAAGGTAGATCGGCCAGCCGAACGCCTGGTGACGGTGGAGCTGGGTGACTCAGACGAGGTAAAGGTTGGCCAGCGGGTGGTGGCGATCGGCAATCCATTCGGGCTGGCCGGCACGATGACGCTCGGCATCGTCAGCGCCCGCGGGCGCGTGCTGCCCGAATCTTCCTCGCAGGGCGGCGCGACGTTCTCTAACCCCGACATTATCCAAACCGACGCCGCGATCAACCCGGGCAACTCCGGAGGACCATTGCTGGACACGCGCGGGCGCGTGATCGGCGTGAACACCGCCATCCGCACCGATAGCCAGACTGGTTTTGGCCAGCCGGCCAACAGCGGCGTTGGCTTCGCCGTGCCCTCGAACACCGTCAAGCGGGTGGTGGAAGCGCTCTTGACGGAAGGGCGAGTGCGCTATCCATACTTGGGCATCCAGGGTGCGTTTAGCCTGGCCGAGTTGAGCGAGGAGTTTGATGTGCCCCTAGAGCGCGGGGTAGTGGTCGCCGGCGTGGTGGAGGGCGGCCCAGCCGCGCGCGCCGGCCTGCGCGGCGCAACGATCAGCAACCGCACCGGCGCAGTCACTCGCCTGGGTGATGTGATTGTCGCCTTCGATGGCCAACCGATGCGCAGCTACGAAGAGATGATCGCGTTGCTGGTGAAGAAGTACAAGCCAGGCGACCGCGTGACGCTGACCGTGTGGCGCGATGGTCGGCTCGTGGACCTGCGCGTGACGCTGGGCGAGCGCCCACGCTAGCAAATAAAGGCGCGGAGGACCTCAAACCTCCGCGCCTTTATGTTATGCGCGCGGCAGGTGCATCGGCATGATCAGGTGAAAGAACTTGTCGTCGCCGGCAGCGCGCAACACGGCTGGGCTGCGCGGCTGAGTGGTCTCGATGATCGTCTGCGCTGTGTCTATTGCAGAGAGCGCGTCTATTAGGAAGCGCACGTTGAAGCCGATCTCCAACCCATCGCCGCTGATCGCCGCCTCCAGCTCGCTGCGGTTGTCACCGGTCTCGCCGGCTTGGGCGGTGACGGTCAGCTTGCCCGGCTCCAATTCCTCGCCAGGGATGATCTGGAATCGCACAGTATCCTGCGCATCGCGGGCGAAGATGCTGGCCTGACGGCAGGCTTTCAATAGCTCGGCGGTGTTTACCACGGTGCGCGTGTCGTGGCGCTTGGGGATGATCGGCTCGTAGTCGGGAAACTTTTGATCAATGAGCTGCGCGACCACGTCCACGTCCTTGAGGTGAAAGAGCACCTGGCCATGCGAGGGGGTGAGGACGATGGCGACGGGATCCTCTTGGTCGCCCAGGACACGCGCCACCTCGTTCAGCGCCTTAGCCGGCACAATGAACACGCGCGGCTCGTCTAACAGCGATTGGAGTTGATCGCTGCGCACGCTCAACCGAAAGCCGTCGGTAGCGGCCATGGTGATCGTCTCGCCTTCCAGCTTGATCAGCGCGCCGGTGAGCGTGGGCCGGCTCTCGTCGGTCGCCGCAGCAAACGTCACCTGTGCGATCAGCTTCTTCAACACGCCCGCCTCGACGTAGGCTGCGCCGTCGCT
Source organism: Candidatus Roseilinea sp. (assembly GCA_034434555.1). Taxonomy (GTDB): domain Bacteria; phylum Chloroflexota; class Anaerolineae; order J036; family Brachytrichaceae; genus JAAFGM01. The sequence goes on along the minus strand of DAOTYZ010000109.1, from coordinate 6,529 downwards.
CTGGAAGGTTGGCACGATCGGGAACTCCTGCGCGTCAATACCTTTGATGTTGGCGTCGGTGCGCCCGCATTGCACGCGCAACGTCTGTGTGCGGATGTTCAGCTCCAGGTGTACGAGTTCCTCGGAGAGCAGGGCCACCAGGTCGCCAAAGGTGCGGGCTGGCACGGCGATCGCGCCTTCGCTCTCCACTTTCGCCCCGATCCAGCAATTGATGCCCAAGTCTAGGTTGGTGGCGCATATCCGTAGCCGGCCGTTGTCGGTGGCCAGCAAGACGTGCGTGAGCACGGGCAGGGTCGAGGCGCGCGAGGCCACCGCGCGGTTGACGATGCTTAACCCACGTGCGAGGTGTTCTTGCAGACAGGAGAGTTTCATCGGTATCGCTGCGATTCTGGAGATGTCAGGCGCGGATTATAGAACGAGGTCAACAGCAAACGTCTGTGGCATTCCTCGATCAGCGGCCGGGCGCAATTCCCAGCCAGTAGAGCGGATAGAAATACTGCGCCGACTGAGCAGCGTAGGCATAGGGGGTGAGAGCCAGGTTGACCAGCGAGAGCGCGCACAGCAGCAGGACGCTGCGCAGCGCCGGCGGCAGGTCGGGCCAGCCGCGCCGGATGCGCTGGCGATTCCAGGCGTGCTCCAGGACCAGCAACAAGCCCAGGCCCGCCCCCCACGCCGCGCCCAGCAGGCTGACCGAGTGCCACAGCCCGCAAGCGGTCATCGTCAACATGACGTTGCGCACAGGATGGCGGCGGTGTCCGCCCAGCGGCTGATACACGTAATCATTCAGCCAGCGCGTGGTGGTGATGTTCCAGTTGCGCCAAAAGTCGCGCATCCGGTTGATCCGAATCATCTGGCTGACCGGCGCGAAGTTCTCCGGCAGGGCGATCCCGAACAGCTGCGCTGCGCCGATGCCCACGTCCATAAACGCCGAGAAGCCGACGTAGTAGAGCACGGCCGAGGCGATCGCGGCGGCGAATAGCTCACCCGCGCCTCGACCAGCGGGAGCCAGCAGGATCGCGTTCGGGTTGAGCGTGACGAACGCCAGCGCGATCACGACGCCCTTGAATAAGCCCTGACCGATGCGATAGCATCCCGTGCCCAAATCGCGCAAGGTGGGCCGGCGCGGCAGGTCAGCGAACTGTATCTCCCATGCCTGGTATCGAATCAGCGGCAGATGCACAAACGTGGGGAAGAACAGGCACCACGCGCCGAACGTCAGCGGATCGGGGCGCCGCTGCCGCAACTCGTTTGGTCGGGCGTAGTCGGCGCTGAAGTGCACCAGGCGCAGGAAGGTGAAGGCCGTCGTCAGGCCAATCGTGGGCAGCACGTACGCCGGCGTCAGGCCAGACCAGTCCAACCACGGGGTGAAGGTGAGCAAGCCGAACAAGCCGTGCAGGACGACATAGAGCACCACCAAGGCGGTCAAAATAGCGGCGCGAGGACAGCCAGCCCGCACGGCGGCATAGACCAGGCCGCAGACAACCGCCGCGATCACGACCAGCAAGAATGGGCGCTGGTAGCCCAGCAGGACGATTGCAACGCTGATGGCGACCAGCGCCAGCCGGCGGTAACGGTGCGGCGTGATCCAGTAGGCCAGCGCGCCCAGGCCGATCGCCGCCAGCGTCCGAAAGGTCACCAAGACTTGGAGCGCGGCAGCAGCATAGGCCCAGACCTGCTCTAGCGACATGCCCCATGATGATAGCCAGCAAGCGTGATGAGGCTGGGAAGAAAACACACCCAAAGCGCAAGAATGGGTACAATGGCGGCCAGATGGCGCTGGCCAACATCGTGGCGGCTTTTGGTCTGGCAGGGGCGGCGGGATTGAATGCCTATATCCCCCTTCTAATCGTGGCTGTCCTGGCCCGCCTCAACCTGCTACAGCTCAGCCCACCGTTCGATGCGTTGGCGAGCTGGCCGGCGATCGTCGCCCTGGTGGTGTTGGGGCTGATCGAGTTCGTCGCCGATAAGCTGCCAGGGGTTGACCATATCAACGACGCCCTCCAGACCTTTGTGCGACCGGCTGCCGGCGCAATCTTATTTGCCGCGAACACAGGTGTGGTGACTGGGCTGGATACGACCCTGGCGCTGATCTGCGGCCTGGTGCTGGCTTCCGGCGTGCACGCGACGAAGGCTGCTGCCAGACCGGTGATCAACGGCGCGACGATGGGGATCGGCGCGCCGTTCGTTAGTCTGGCCGAGGACGTCGTGGCGCTGGTCGGGTCGTTGTTGGCCATCTTCGTGCCGATCCTCTTCGTGCTGTTCGCAGCCGGGCTGGTTTACCTGGCCTACCGGTTGATCCGCCGCGCTCGTCGGCTGCGCGCTGCGGCCTCTTAAATCCCGCACGCCAGATGAGCGACTGGGGCATCATCGGCCACAGATGGGCGGTGCGCCGGTTGCAAAGCGCAATCGCGCACGCACAGCTTGCGCAGTCCCATCTGTTCGTCGGCCCACCCAACATCGGCAAAGCCACGCTGGCCCTGGCGACGGCGCGCGCGCTGCTGGGGCACGACGCGCGCACCCGCGCGCTAGTTGAGCAGCGCCGCCATCCCGATCTGTTCTGGGTCGCTCCGCCGGCTGAGGGGGAGACAATTAAAGTGGAGCAAGTGCGCGAGTTATTACATGGTCTTGCGCTGGCTCCTGTGGAAGGCGCATATCGTGTGGCGATCGTTGATGATGCCCATCGCATGACCGAGAGCAGCAAGAACGCTCTGCTCAAGACCCTCGAGGAGCCAAATCCCGCCGTGGTCATCATACTGATCGCGCCCAGCAGCGAGGCCATGCTGCCCACCATCGTCTCGCGTTGTCAGGTGTTGAACCTCAGGCCGCTGGCGATCCAGGACGTTGAGCAGGCACTCCTTGCGCGCGGCGGCGCACCTGAACGAGCCACGCTGATCGCACGACTATCACGGGGGCGGATAGGCTGGGCGCTGCGGGCGATAGAAGATGAGGCTGTCTTGGCGTCACGGGCAGCTCACCTGGACGATCTGCGCGCGCTGCTGGCAGCCAACCGCACGGAACGCTTCGCGTTCGCGGAAAGGCTGTCTCAGGCCGAGTATGCGCAGATTACTGAAGTCCTAGAGGACTGGTTGCTGCTGTGGCGCGATGTTGTGCGGGCCGCCGGTGGGATCAATTACTTGGTCAACCTCGATCGGCGCGCCTGGGTCGCTGCCTTGGCCGAAGCGCTCGCGCCGGCGCAAACTGCGCAGGTCGTGCGCGACATCAGCGATACACTCCGCTATCTAGAACGCAACGCCAACACCCGCCTGGCGCTGGATGTATTAATGCTCAAGTTGCCTCGGCTCGCTGCCGCACTCAGCTCAGCACAATCAGGACCTGATTTTGCTCCACAGCCTGCCGCGGCTGCACCTTGACCGCGCTCACGACTCCCTCGCGGGGCGCCTTTAGCTCGTTCTCCATCTTCATGGATTCAAGCACGACCACCACCTGGCCCTTGCTCACTCTCTGGCCCTCGGTCACCGGCACGGCCACGATTAGGCCAGGCATGGGGGACTTAATAACAATCTCGCCGCTGGTGGGCGCGAACGCGCCGGCAGCCTGGGCCAGGCGCCTGGCTCGCTCGTCCGCGACCTGCACGTAGTAGGCGACGCCGTTGATCAGCACGCGATACTCGCCGTCGCCGGCCTCTTCCACCAGGACCTCGAACGAGCGATTGTCCAACAACAAGGAATACAACTCGTCGTCAATTGGGCGCATGTCCAGTGCGCGGCGCTCCCCGTCAATGATGACTTCGTCGTCTTGGTTGATTTCTATGACGTAGGTTTTGTCGCCAATGGTGGTCAGGTAGCGCATATCAAGGGTAGTATATCGGCATGGCAGCAGTCACTGTGTTGCTGGCGTCGAACAACGCGCACAAGCGCCGTGAGCTGAGCGAGATCTTCGCCCTGGCCGGCCTGCGCGAGCTGAGGCTCATCACGCCGGACGAGCTGGGCGTGCGCTGCGAGCCGGAAGAGACCGGCGAGAGCTACCTGGCCAATGCGCTGATCAAAGCGCAGGCTTTGGCCGACGCCTATCGAGACCACAGCAACAGGGAAGCAGTCTGGGTGTTAGCCGATGACTCCGGCCTAGAGGTGGATGCGCTAGGCGGGCGGCCGGGCGTGCATTCGGCCCGCTACTCCCGGAGCGCGCCGGGCGGGGATGGCTGTGCGGCATTGTTGGCCGAGATGGCCGGCCTGCCCGATGCGCAGCGCAGTGCACGCTTTCGATGTGCCATGGTCCTCATCAGCCCCGCAGGCGAAACACACCACTTTGAAGGCACGTGCGAGGGCCGGATCGCGCACGAGCGGCGCGGCGCGGGCGGTTTTGGCTTCGACCCGATATTCGTGGTGGCCGATGGGCGCACGATGGCTGAACTCTCAGCAAGCGAGAAACACGCGATCAGCCATCGTGGGATCGCCGGGCGCCGAGCCGCAGCGCTGCTCAAGCAGGTGATGAGCCGGTGATCTCCAACCTGGTCTCGCGCATTCGCGAGGAGGTGGCCGGCCAACTCGCTGCCCTTCCGTCGCCGCACTTGGTGCTGGCCGTCTCTGGTGGGCCGGATTCGCTATGCCTGGCCGACGCCGTGCTGGCCATCGCGCCGCGCCGGATGCTGCGCCCGATCATCGCGCATCTCGACCATGGCCTGCGCGGCGCTGCCTCGGCAGCCGATGCGGACTTCGTTCGCGCCTTTGCCGAGGCGCGCGGCGTGCCGTGCGTGGTCGAGCGCGCTGACGTGCGCGCCCATGCACAAGCGCACAAATGCTCTATCGAAGTGGCTGCCCGCCAAGTCCGCTATCGCTTCCTGGCAGATGTGGCAGAGGCCCATCAAGCGCCCTGGGTTGCACTGGCGCACCACGCCGACGATCAGGCTGAGACGGTGTTATTGCGATTGATTCGCGGCACGGGACTCCTGGGCCTGCGGGGGATGCGCCCGCATAGCCCACTGCCCACAGCGCCACATCTGACTGTCGTGCGACCGCTGCTGCGCGTGACGCGCGCGGACATTGAGCGATATTGCCATGAGCAGCACCTCTCGCCACGTCATGATGCCACCAACGAGGCGCTGGACTATACCCGTAACCGGATTCGCCACGAGCTGTTGCCGCTGCTCGAACGCTATAACCCAAACATCCGCGCCGTCCTCGTCCGGCTGGCCGATACAATTGCCGCCGATCTAGACATCATCACGCAGGCCACGCAAGAGGCGTTCGCTCGCCTGGCGCGGGCTGTGGACGATGGCTTCGTCGTGGACCGGCGCGCCTGGCAGTCGCTCTCAGCCGGCTTACAACGGGCCACGCTGCGCTGGGCTGCTCAGCGCTTGCGCGGCGAGTTCAGTGAGTTACCCTATGCCGCGGTAGAGGAGGCGCGCGCTGTGTTAAACAGCGAAGCCGCCAGCGGCGAGATCGCACTTGCGCGCAACGTGCGGATCGCCGTGGAGAAAGATATTTTTATCATCCGCAAACCGTTATAACTGCCTTTCTATAATTGCAGCAATGGTCGAACCAGGGGAGCCGCTTACTGAGCGTGAGTTGGAGGTCGTGCGGTTGCTGGCAACCGGCATTAGCAATAAGGAGATCGCTGCCCGACTGCACATCAGCACGAACACCGTTCGGGTGCATCTGCGCAACATCTTTGCCAAGCTAGAGGCCCAATCGCGCACTGAGGTGACCATGATCGCCGTGCGCAATGGGTGGATCAGCATCTCTGCGCCCGAAGGCGCTGAAGCCGCGCTGGTCGAGGCAGAAGATACAGACGCAGCAAATCAACCGGCTGCCGTCATGGTTCAAGTCGCCCCTGATCCGCAAGCGCCGCCGGCGCTGGCGCTCTGGCGACGAGTCGCAGCGATTATCACGTTGGGGCTGCTGATTGCCCTGGCCGTCCTTGCCTGGCCACGGTCGGTAAACGCGCCTGACGCGGCATTGGCGGACTTTGAGCGAGCCGGCGCGCTGCCAAACGAACCAGTCGCGGCGCTGCCGAGCGAGACCTCGCGCTGGCATGTGCGTTCTTCGATCCGCACGGCGCGCACGCGACCTGCCGTGGCAACCGTTCAAGGGCTGGTCTATGTCATCGGCGGCGAGGTGAACCGCGCGCCGACTGCCGAGGTGCTGATCTACGACCCACAACAGGACGCTTGGCGCGATGGACCGCCCAAGCCGACGGCGGTGATGCTTGCTGGCGCTGCGGTGATCAGCGACGTCATCTACGTCGCGGGCGGCCTTGGCACAGACGGCATGCCTACCAATCGGCTAGAGGCGCTGCGCGTGGCAGACGGTACCTGGCAAGTGCTGCCCCCGCTGCCCCAACCGCTCGCCGGCCACAGCGTGGCCGCGCTAGGGGAACAACTCTACGTCATCGGCGGGCGCACCGTCGAAGGACTGAACAGCGCGGTATGGGTTTTCGACACGCGCGCGCAAGCATGGCGCGCTGCCGAGCCACTGCCAACCCCGCGCAGCCAGTTGGCGGCCGCAGCCCTGGATGGACGCCTCTATGCGATAGGGGGCTATGACGGTCAGCGTGAATATTCCACCTGCGA
>DAOTYZ010000108.1:0-4101 GCA_034434555.1 Candidatus Roseilinea sp. | reverse complement strand
CTGGGCATCGCGCTGGCCAACCTGGTGAACGTCCTCAACCCAGAGCTGATCCTGCTGGGTGGCATGTTTGCTCAGGGGAGCGAGTTCTTCCTGCCGACGGCCGAGCGCATCATGCGCGCGCACGCCTTCGCCGGCCTGGGTGACCGCGTGCGGTTACAGCCGACACGCTTCGGCTGGCGCGCCGGCGTGGTCGGCGCAGCCTCACTGGCCCTAAGCGCGTTCTTCTACCACATGGAGGGAGCATGAGCCGCCCCTTACGTCTGGGTTTCGCTGCAGTCGCCCGCACCACGTTTGACGTGGCGCTGGCCGAGACAACCGCACAGGCTGCCTGGCAAGCGCTCAAGCAGGCCAGCTTTGAGTTGATAGGTGAAGCGCGCCTGCTGACTGATCAAGACGCTCTCCACGCCGCTGCGCGTGCATTGGCCAACGAGCCGTTGGACGCCCTGGTTGCCCTCCAAGCTACCTTTACCGACAGCACGTTTATCACACACTTGGCCGAGGCCGTTGACGCCCCGTTGCTGTTATGGGCCGTGCCGGAGGCACGCACAGGCGAACGGCTGCGCTTGAATTCGCTGTGTGGGATTAACCTGGCCGGCCACGCCCTAACCCTGCGCGGCCAGGCCTATGAGTGGGTATATGCCGCGCCTGATGATCCCAAAGCGGTTGCGATGGTTGACGCCGTTGCCAGGGCTGGTCGCGTTCGCCGCCGCCTGCGAGAGGCCCGCATCGGCATCCTCGGCGATCCTCCCAGCGGGTTCGATAGCTGCGCTCTGGACGCCGAGCAATTGCGCCATCGGTTGGGCGTGCAGATCGTCCGTTTGGACCTGGCCGACGTGTTTGCGCGCGTCCGCGGCATAGATGAGACGCAACGCGCAGCAATGTATGAGCAGATCGGCGCACGCATCAGCGGCTTAGGCGCGCTGGATCGCGCATCAGTGACCGGCACACTGGCCGTCTATGTAGCGCTCAGGACGCTCGCTGCCGAACTGGGCTGTGATGCGCTGGCCGTGCGCTGTTGGCCGGAGTTCTTCACCGAGCTGGGTTGCGCAGCCTGCGGGGCGATGGCGTTGCTGAATACGGAGTGCCTGCCGTGCGGTTGCGAGTGCGACGCTAACGGGACGCTGAGCCAGCTCGTCCTGCAATGGCTGGCCGATCAGCCAGCGTTCGGCACCGATCTTGTGGAGTGCAATCCGGTAGAAGACACCGCGGTGGTCTGGCATTGTGGTCAGGCGCCGTTGAACATGGCCGACCCTGCCACGCCGGTGCGCGGTGGCCTGCATTCCAACCGCCGGCTGCCGCTGGTGATGGAGTTCGCCCTCAAGCCCGGTCGCGTGACCCTAGCTAGGTTGAGTCGGGCAAACGGCGAGCTGCGCTGGGTCATCGGCAGCGGCGAGATGCTGGCCGCGCCCCCTAGCTTTAGCGGCACTTCCGGCGTATTGCGCTTTGAACGCCCTGTGCACGCTGTGTTATCCACGATGATGTCACAAGGCTTAGAACACCATCTCGCCTTGACGTATGGCGATCACGCTGCCGCGCTTCGCACCCTGGCAAAGCTATTGGCGTTGCCCGTCCTATCGCTATGAGCACCGTCGGAGGCGAGGGAATCGGGGAGGTGGTGCCTAGAGACAGAGAGAAGAAGAGCGAGAGACAACCGAAGAATGGTCGCTAAACCCGTTAAGAGCAGAGTTCCAGGAGGAAACCAGATGAACCAGAAACACGATTCACCCTTTAAACTTTCGCGCCGACGATTTCTCGCGCTCAGCGCCCAGGGGATTGGCTTGGCTGCCCTGGCTGCTTGCGCTGCGCCACCTGCCCCTGCCAGCCAGCCGTCACAGCCAGCGGAGCCTGCGCCCGGCAGCGCGCCCGCGGCTGCACCGGTGACACTCGACTTCCTGGCTTGGGGCGACAACGCCGACATCCCGGCCTGGGAAGCGTTGGTCAAGCGCTACAAGGAGATCGCGCCCAACGTGACGGTCAACGTCACGCCGGTGGCCGAGCCGAACGTGAACTTCTACCCCAAGCTACAGACCACAATCGCCGGCGGCACGCCGCCGCATATCTCGTCCTTCCAGGGTTGGGAGTGGCAGCCCTATGCCGATCAGGGCGTGCTCGCGCCGATTGACGACTTCGTCAGCGCCAATCCATACTTCAAGGCGGTTTATCCCGAAGGCGTGGCCAGCATCGAAGGCACCACAATGCGCAACGGCCAGCGTTACTTGATCCCGCTCCAGCGCGCCGCGATGTTGATGTTCTACGCGCGCAAGCCGTTCGACGAGGCCGGCCTGCCCTATCCAAACGACGACTGGACGTTTGAGGAGTTCATGGAGACTGCGCAAAAGCTGACCGACCCGGCCAAGCGGCAGTTTGGCCTCCAGGCCAATGGAGGCTGGTTCCGCGACATCGGCTGGATTCGCCTAACGGGTAAGCAGGAGTTCGACTCGCTCTACGACCCCAAGAAGGCGATGTTCAACCAGCCGGAGATCGTGGACATCGTGCAAATCGTCGCCTCGGACGTGTACTACAAGATGAAGATCGCGCCCACGCCGGCTGACATGCAGGGCGGTGCAAATACCATTCAGACCGGCAACGTAGCAATGAAGTATGAAGGGCCGTGGTTCTTCCCGGCGCTCAACAGCCCCAGCCTGCGTGAGGAGAAGAAGAACGTCCCCTTCGACATCGTGCTGATGCCGAAGATGGGCGACGAGAAACGCCGCCACCGCGGCTGGACAGAGGGCGTGGCGCTACTCAAAACCGATCAAGTCCAGGCAGCTTGGCAGTTCGCCTCGTTCATGGCGGGCGAAGAGGGCAACAAGATATATTCCGAGATCACCGGACGCATCCCAAACACCGATGCGCTGATCGAGAACTTCTGGCTGCCGGTTGTCACCGAGCGCTTCGAGGTGAAGAACGGCAAGGCGCTGCTGGAGGCGTTCAAGCGCTCCGAGGTGGATGTGGTCGGCGGCGTACCGCGCTCCAAGATGTGGAGCGAGGTCGTGAAGCCGGTGGGCTGGGATCCGCTCATCAACGGCAGCGCCACCGCCGCCGAAGTCCTGCCCAAGGTGGACGAGGGGGTCCAAGCCCTGCTGGACGAATACTGGAAGTCGCGGTAGGGGGCGATGACGAACGGAATACGGAATACGGATTACGGATTACGCAATACGGAATATACGATATGCAATATACATTCTGTATTCCGTATTTCGTATTTCGTATTGCGTATTGCGTATTTCTTGTCGTATGAGGTGAGGAGAGCACGAACATGGCAACGATAAGCGAGGTGCGCACGGGCGCGCAGCCGCGCCGGCTGAACTGGGCCAAGTGGCAAGAATGGTTGGAAGGCTATCTGTTCACGTCGCCTTTTCTGATCGGGCTTGTCGTCTTCACAGCCTTCCCGATGGTGTATGCAATTTGGTTGTCCTTCCACAAGTGGAACTTGATCGGTGAGCCACGGTTTGTCGGCTTGGACAACTACATCCGTGCGTTGACCCATCCAACCGCCCTGCTCAGCCTCTACAACAGCGCGTTCTACACTATCTTCGCTGTGCCGTTGCAGCTCGTGCTCTCCTTCACCCTCGCCCTGGCTTTGACGCAAGCAATTCGCTTTCGCGATCTGTATCGCGCCGGTTTCTACTTGCCGATCATCGTGCCCTTGGTCGCCAGCGCTGTGGTGTGGCAGCGCGTGTTCCATCCGGAGTTCGGCATCTTAAACGAGGCATTGGGCTGGTTGGGCATCCCACCGGTGAACTGGCTATACAACCCTGATATGGCCAAGCCGGCCTTCATCCTGATGTCGCTGTGGATGATCGGACGACAGATGGTTATCTTCATCGCCGGCTTAGGCAACATCCCGCAATCGCTGCTAGAGGCGGCCAGCATTGACGGCGCCGGGCCGGTGCGCCGGTTGTTCAGCATCGTCATCCCGTTGATGACGCCGCTGATCTTCTACAACTGCGTCATCGCGGTCATCAATTCGTTTCAGACATTCATCCCAGCCTTGATCATGACCGACGGCGGCCCGCAGAACGCCACCTTGTTCGCCGTGCTAAACATCTATCGTGAGGGCTTTCAGTTCTTCAACATGGGCTATGCCGCAGCGCTGTC
>DAOTYZ010000107.1:0-22870 GCA_034434555.1 Candidatus Roseilinea sp. | reverse complement strand
TTAATTCCCGGGATGCGCTTGGTGATTCCGGGCGGCGTGAAGCCCTTTGTGCCCAAGGTGGTGCAGCCACAAGTTGTAAGCCGGCCTGCGCCTGGCAGGCGCTACGTGGGGCCGGCGCCCAGCTTCTTCGCCAGCGGCGCCTTTGCTTGGCCTACGCGCGGCTACATCTCGCAATACTTCCGAACATACCATCGCGGCCTCGACATCGCCAACGCAATTGGCACGCCCATCGCCGCGTCTGACGGTGGCTACGTGACGTTCGCCGGCTGGAGCAACATCGGCTACGGATATATGGTTCAAATTGACCACGGCAACGGCTTCAGCACGCTCTACGCGCACCTCAGTCAGTGGTATGTCAGCCCTTGCCAGAGCGTCGCACGGGGGAAGATCATCGGAGCGATGGGCAGCACGGTCAACTACACCGGACCGCATCTCCACTTTGAAATTCGCTACGGCGGCGTGCCACAAAACCCCTTGCTCTACTTGCCCTAGGGGAACTGCCCATCACTCCTCGTCGCTCCTTTCATCTTGCGTTGGGCGTATTCACGAATATCGTTTAGCGTGTCATGCTGAGTATCTGGGCACTCGCTCGATCGAAGCCTAACGGCATCACCAAAGCCACAACCCCATCCTATGTCATGCTGAGCGCAGCGAAGCATCTAAAATCCCGCCCGACCAAAGCCCCACGGAATCACCCATTCCCACCCCCGCATTGTCATGTGGGGGCGATGCGGTGCGTCGCCCACACGCTGCCCCACCAAAACCTCGCGAAGCCACCAAACGCCCCGCCTCAGCGACCCCGCAGCGCCTCAGTCAGGCGCGCGCAGGGGCGGTTCGCGAACCGCCCCTGCTGCGCTGGCGCTAGTATCAGGGTAGAGCAGGGCCTTGGTGACCCCATGCGATGACCACTGGCCACGTCAAGGGCACGCGCCCCAAATCGTGAATGCACCCTACACCCTGGGGAGTGCTCAACTTTGGGGTGATTTGGCTTACCGAGATGAGAGGCGCAGAGGATACGTAAAAATCTCTGCGTCCTCCGCGTCTCTGCGGTGCGTGTTTCGTGTATCACCTTCAAGTGGCGCATTCCCCCGCCCAGACGCCCTTGATGGGATGGTAGAATCTCGCTTGTTCAAATCACATCATGCGCCTTGATGGTCGAGGTCCTGTTCTGCATGTGCAGAATCCGCAGACCACATGAGAGGCGCAGAGGTCATAAGGAGAAGAGAGAGCCATGCCAGTTGTTGCGATGAAGGCACTGCTCGAAACGGGCGTGCACTTCGGCCACCCTGTCAAGCGGTGGAACCCCAAGATGCGGCCGTATATCTTCACCGAGAGAAACGGCGTGCACATTATTGATCTGCAGCAGACAATCGTTGCGATTGACCAGGCTGCTGCGCTCATCCGCGACATCGTCGCGCGCGGTGGGAGCGTGCTGTTTGTGGGCACCAAACGCCAAGCGCAGGAAGTCATCGCCTCTCAGGCGCAGCGCGCCGGCCAGCCATACATCACAGAGCGCTTCCTCGGCGGGACGTTGACCAACTGGCGCACCATTCGTGCGCGCTTAGACCGGTTGGCCGAGTTGGAAGCCATGCGCGACCGTGGCGAGCTTGAGCGATTCACCAAGAAGGAAGCGCTATTGATGGCCCGTGAGATCGAGCGGCTCAATCGGCGCATGGGCGGCATAAAGAACATGCGCCGGTTGCCCGATGCCCTCTTCGTGGTGGACGTCTGTCGCGAAGCAAACGCGATTAAAGAAGCCAATCGGCTAGGCATCCCCGTGATTGCGATCGTAGATACTAACTGCAGTCCGGACGGGGTGGACTATGTCATTCCGGCCAACGATGATGCGATCCGCGCCATTAAGCTCATCGTGGAGGCGATGGCCAATGCCGCCGTGGAAGGGCTTAAGCTCAGGGAGAAAGCCGAAAGTGGCGAACAGGCCGCCCGCACCACGGAGAAGACGTTTGTAAGCGAGCCTTTTGCCTCTGAAGAGGACTTCGCACTAGATGCGGAGTTGATGATGCGATCGTTCGACCCAGGGATCGAAGAAGACGAACTGTAATTCCCCAAGGAGAACTATGGCTGTCACAGCAGAAATGGTCAAGCAACTGCGCGAACAGACCGGTGCAGGCATGATGGATAGCAAGAAAGCCCTTGAGCAATTCAACGGCGATATGGAGAAAGCGGCCGCCTGGCTCAAGGAGAAAGGCTTGGCGACGGCAGCGAAGAAAGCCACGCGCGCTGCCAAAGAAGGCGTGATCGAGGTCTACTCGCACACGGGCAGCCGCATGGCCGTGATGGTCGAGGTGAACTGCGAGACGGATTTTGTGGCGCGCATGCCGGAGTTTCGGCAGTTGGCACACGACTTGGCGCTGCACATCGCCTCTGCCGCTCCTGTTTATGTAACCAGGGAGGACGTGCCAGCGGATGTTATCGCAGCGCAAACGGCCAAGTACAAAGAGGACGCAATTGCCGAGGGCAAAAAGCCTGACATCGCCGAACGCATCGCTGCTGGCCGGCTCGAGAAGTTCTACGAAGAACACGTGCTCCTGGAACAGCCGTTCGTAAAAGATGACAAGCTCAAGGTGAAAGACCTGATCAACGACGCCATCGCCAGGTGTGGCGAAAACATCGTGGTTCGACGCTTTGTCCGCTACCAGTTGGGCGAAGAGAGCTGAAAGGGCATCTCATAGATGCCCTTTTTAGTTGCCTAACTCTGGCAAATCGTGCACTATGGATGCGCCGAAATATAAGCGGGTATTGCTAAAGATCGGCGGGGAAGCGTTCGCCGGCCCCGGCGGCATGGGCATCGTCCCTCAACGGGCAGCAGAGGTGGCCGCCAAAATCCGCGACGTGCGCCAGCTCGGCGTCCAAGTCGTCGTCGTGCTGGGCGCGGGCAATTTTTGGCGTGGCAAAGATGGGCTTGCGCACGGCATGGACCGCACCACGGCCGATCACATTGGCATGCTGGCCACAGTGATGAACTCGCTGGCGCTGCGCGATGCGCTGGAGCGCCTGGGCGTGGAAGCGCGGGTACAGACCGCGATTGAGATTCGCTCGGTGGCCGAGCCGTATATTCGCCTGCGCGCCCTGCGCCACCTGGAGAAAGGGCGCGTGGTCATTATCGGGGCCGGCACGGGAAATCCCTACTTCACCACCGACACAGCCGGCGCGCTCCGCGCAGCCGAGACCAACTGTGATGTGCTGATCAAGGCCACCAAAGTGGACGGCGTATATACAGCCGATCCGCACAAAGACGCCAGCGCGCAACGCTACGAGGCGATGACCTATCTCGAGGCGCTCAATCAACAAGTCAAAGTGATGGACAACACCGCTTTGACTTTATGTATGGACAATAACCTCCCCATCATCGTCCTGAACCTTTGGCATCCGCGCAGCCTCGAGCGCGCCGTGATGGGCGATAAGATCGGCACCGTGATCGCGCACCACGCCTAGCGCGAGATTCAGCCCCACATCTGCGCCTGCTTGCTCAGCGCTTTCCATAACTTCGCTGCCAAAAACTCTCAGTTGGCTCGTGATAGGATTTTGAGGTTGGTCTGCAGCCCTCTGCAGGCGAACAGACTTAAAACTGGAGAGGTTGGACTAGACATGACCGACGAGACGAGAACCATCATCAAGCAAGCCGAGAAAGAGATGGAGCGCGCGATCCAGGCGATGGAGACGGATTTTCAGGCGATTCGCACAGGTCGCGCGTCCCCAGCGTTAGTTGAGCGCATCCCCGTGGAATATTACGGCACATTTGTACCTCTACAACAACTTGCCACAATCACTGTGCCTGAGGCGCAAACAATAATGGTCAAGCCGTTTGACCCGACTACGCTAAAGGTGATCGAGAAGGCGATAAGCGCCTCCGAACTGAAGCTCACGCCCAACAACGACGGCAAGGTGATTCGACTGAACATCCCGCCACTGACCGAGGAGCGCCGGCGCGACATCGTGAAGCTGGTGCACAAGCGGCTGGAAGAAGCGCGGGTCTCGATCCGCAATCACCGGCGCGAAGGGATGGAGAAACTCAAAGCGCTTGAGGACAAGAAGGTCATCACAGAGGATGAACACAAAAGCGCTAAGCAAGAGCTAGAGAACCTGGCGCATCGCTTCACAGCCAGGGCTGAGGAACTCGGCGCGCGCAAAGAGCGCGAAGTCATGGAGATATAAGCTGCCTATGGCTGTCTCAATCGCAACCCTCCAGGGTGCGTTTGGCAACGGCACCCTCAGCGCGGACCAGGCGACAGTCGCAACAAATGCAGTTGCGGCCCACGGCATCAGACATCTGGCGATCATCATGGACGGGAACGGTCGCTGGGCGAAGCGGCGCAACTTGCCGCGTTTGGCCGGTCATAAGGCCGGCACCGACAACCTGCGGCGCATTCTGAAGGCCTGTAGGGAGCAGGGCATCCGCATCGTCACCCTTTACGCCTTCTCCACCGAGAACTGGAAGCGTCCGGCTGAGGAAGTCAGCGGCCTGCTGAAGATCCTGGAGGGTGCGATTGACAGAGAGCTGGAGTCGCTCCACGAAGCCGGCGTGCGAATCCGCCACATCGGGCGCACCGATCGCATCCCGAGCGACCTACTTCAGAAGATCCAGCGCGCGGTTCACTATACGCGCAACAACACCGAGCTTATCCTAAACGTCGCAATGGACTACGGCGGTCGCGCCGAGATCGTGGATGCGGTCAAGCGCATGCTCGCCGATGGGCTATCCCCCGATGCGGTGGATGAAGCCACAGTCAGCCGCTATCTGTATACAGGCGATTTGCCCGACCCCGACCTCATCATTCGCACCAGCGGCGAGTATCGCGTGAGCAATTTCATGATCTGGCAGGCGGCCTATGCGGAATACTACGTGACCGACGTGCTCTGGCCAGATTTCGATGAGAGAGAACTTCAACGCGCCATCGAGCACTTCACCAAGCGCGAACGGCGCTTTGGCGGCCTCAAAGTCAGGTAACACCCTCGCCCTGCTACAACTACAATCTCACCCATTGCTCAAGAAGTGCTCTGGTGATCTGCTGCCTCGCTTGCTGGGCGGAGCGATGGTCGTGAGCGTCACTGTGGCTTTTGTCTTGCTCGGCGGCTGGTGGTTTATCTTGTTTGTGACCGGCATAGTTGGCTGGACGAGCTATGAGCTGTGGCAGTTGCTGCGCCGAGCCGGCCACCAGTCATCCCTGCTCATCACACTCCTCACGGCACTCGCGGCGTTCTTCACAGTTCAGCCACCTGACCTGGCGCTGCCCATCCCCTTTCTTGCGCTCACCCTGGCTTTGCTGACCTCTTTGGCCTGGCTGCTGCCGCGCGTGCCGTCCAGGTGCTTCGCCGATTGGGCGGTGAGCTTCGCCGGCGGGTTTTATCTGGGCTGGGCCGGCGGTCATCTGGCCCGGCTCATGGCGCTGCCGCCGGATGGGCGCTGGTGGCTGGCGCTGACCCTGGCCACGGCCTGGTCTGCCGATAGCGCTGCGTATGCTTTTGGCCGCCTGTTTGGACGGCACAGACTCGCGCCGGTGATCAGCCCAGGGAAGACATGGGAGGGATACGTTGCCGGCATCGCGCTCAGCACCATCGCCGGCTTCGTCATCGGCCAGCTCTCTCCGCTGCAACCGATATCCTGCCTTATCACCGGCGGGTTGGTCGGCGCGCTGAGCGTCTTTGGCGATCTGGTGGAATCCACCATCAAACGCCAGGCGCACGTCAAAGACTCAGGGCAGGTCATCCCTGGACATGGCGGCGTGTTTGACCGAATTGACTCGCTGCTGTGGGCCGGCGTGATCGTATTCTGCGTCGCCATGATGGAGCTTAATCTCCCGATCTTCTGATCGCCTACAATCATCCAGGCTCATGTGGATGCTGTGGGTATTGTTGGGCGTGTATGCAGGCACTTCGGCGTTGGGGACCAGCATTTGGCTGGGCTGGGTCAGCACTCGCGGATGGCGCTGGGCGCATCACGCGCTGTATGCTTTGATTTGGTTGGCTTTGGCCGGCGCAACCTGGCAAGCGTTCACCAATCATGCGCCCTGGCGTTGGGGCTTGATCGGCGTGGCGCCGTTTCTGGTGTTGCTGCCGCGCTTTCGGCCCGGCTCGCCGGCGCATTGCTGGACGGCAACAGGCGGATTATTCATCGTGCTGAGCACAGCGATTTGGTCGCTGGCTGGTTGACGGTCAGGAGGAGATGAAGCGATGGACTTGTTGGAAGCGATTCGCCGGCGCAGGACGACGAACACCCCCTTTCTGCCCGATCGCGTCAGCGACGAGCACAAACGCTTATTGATCGAGGCAGCCTCGCGCGCACCCTCTCATTTCAATAGCCAGCCTTGGCGTTTCATCTTGATCGAGGACAGCGCGCGCATTCACCAAATCGCCGACATCGCCGGCGACGCGATGAAACGCCTGATGAACGAAGGCGCTTTCGTCGCGCGCTATCGGCGCTACTTTCGCTTCAGCACAGATGAATCCGTGACCACCGGCAACGGCATCTATGTGGACAATCTGCCCGGCGTGCTCAGGCCGATGGTCAAGCTCATCTTCTCCGAGCAAGTGGGGATGATGCTCAGCCGGCTGGGCGTTTCTAATATCCTCGGCCATGACCAACGGCGAATCGTCCGCGATGCGCCGCTGCTGATAGCCATCACCCTGGACAAACAAGAGTACAAGCCCGGCGAACTCAGCGGCTTGTATGCGTCCATCACGCTGGGCGCAGTGATCCAGACCTTCTGGCTGGTGACCACGGCGCTCAACATGGGGATGCAATTCATTAGCACACCGCTTGAGGTGCCAGAGAGCAAGGCCCGACTGGTTGCTTTACTCAATATCCCCGACGACTATGAGCTGGTCGCCATGTTTCGCATGGGTTACAAGGATCCCAACGCGCCACGCAACACAATTGACTGGACGAGCAATCAGCGTAAGGCGTTCGTCGAATTGACACGCTACAACGACTGGGATACGCCACTGCCAGAGGCGATGGCAAACGCCAGAAGCCTGCTCTGGGAGGGGCATGAGATGCCCAATCAGCCGTGACTCTCAGCCTGCGCTTATGCAGGGTGCTTACCATCCATAAGCAAGATGGAACACATTCTTGTGATAGAAGACGACCCAGCCATTCGCGACCTTCTGCGACGCGGCCTCTCTTACGAGAACTATAAAGTCACGACTGCGAACGACGGCCTGAGCGGTCTCGCCGCTGCGCGCGACAATCCCCCGGACTTGGTCATTCTGGACTGGATGATGCCGGGTCTGGACGGCCTTGAGGTCTGCATGCGGCTGCGCGCAGCGAGCAACGTCCCGATCCTTATGCTCACAGCCAAGGACGCCGTTCCCGATCGTGTGCTCGGGCTGGAGAGCGGCGCAGACGACTATCTGGTCAAGCCATTTGCTTTTCAGGAGCTGCTGGCTCGCGTGCATGCCCTTCTGCGGCGCACCCAGCCCAGCAGCAAGCCGGAGATCCTGAAGTATGCCGATCTCCAGTTGGACACCGGCACGCGCCTGGCCAAGCGGGGTAATCGTCAGTTTGAGCTGACGGCCAAAGAATATGACCTGCTGGAGTACTTCATGCGCAATCCTCGCCAGGTCCTGACCCGTGAGCAAATCCTGGATCGGGTATGGGGATACGACTTCGGCGGCGAGAGCAACGTGTTAGAGGTCTATATTCGCTACCTGCGCCAAAAGACCGAGGCCAATAACGAGCCGCGCCTGATCCACACGGTGCGCAGCGTCGGCTACGTATTGCGCGAAGAGGCTTAGCCGGCTGTGATCGCCAGGCAAAATACCGCGAGCGCCAGCCAAAGATAACCGCGGCCGCCCAACTTAAGCGTGGAGCGCGCCGCCCAAATGATGGTCAGCGCAAACGCGCTGGCTGGCCAGCGCAAGATCGCCGCCGTGAGCGCAGCGGCTGCCAGCCCTAAGTCGCGCCCTGGCAACTTATTGTGCACGTCCACAAAGATCACCGTCGAAGCCAGGCTCAATACCCAAGCCTGCAAGGTCGGGCCTTGGAAGGTGGCATAACCCAGCAGCACCGGCAGCCCAACCGTTGCCGCACCGGTCATAAAGGCATTTGGCTTGCCGTTCCCCTGACAAGCCAGCGCGGCGATCTGAGCAAGCCCGACGCTCGCCAGACTCAGAAGGACGGCGGCCGTTCCCATGACGGCCGCTAACGCGGCTGTGATGATAACCGCCAGGGCACAAAAGAGCAGCGCGCTGCCGTAATACGGCCACACGTCGTTACTTAGCCAACTCCTGAGATGTCCCAGCCGCAGCGCGAGGTATGCGGCGTCTGAGCCTGGCTGCGTGTAGGGGAGCGCCGGCAGCGGCGCACCCTGTGACCACGCTCGCCAGCCCGACAGCAGCGCAGCCCAGCGAACCCCGGTGATGATGCTCCACACCAGGCTCCACATTGCGGCCAGGAGCACCGCCAGGGCAAGCCACAGCAGCCAGTCTGGCTGTCTCCATAAATCCCGCGTTGCCCACGCGCCGGCGATCACCATCAGCGGCGTCAGCCAAGAGATGCCGATGGACGCGCCGATGTGCGGCTGTGCGCGCTCATCCTCAAGCGGGCGGCTGCTCATCTCAAGGCCTGGGCGTCGGTTCTACGGTCGGGAAGGGAGTAGGCGGCGGCGTCTTGCCCGTGGTGAGGAAGGCAATCGCAGCCTCAAGCTGTGGATCTTTGCCCTCTCGCAGATCCTCCGGTGTGTTGTTGACGATGTAATCCGGCGTAATGCCTGTGCCATGGATCGCGCGATCATTGGGCGTATACCAGCGCTCGATGGTGATCCGCAACTGGCCGCCGTTGGAGAGGGTTTGCGGGGACTGCACCGACCCTTTGCCAAACGTGCGCTCGCCGATCAAGACGGCACGGCCTCTGTCCTGCATCGCGCCGGCTACGATCTCGGCAGCGCTTGCCGAGCCGCTGTTGACCAAGACCACCATCGGGATGTCCTGAGCGATGCCGCGGTCGGTGGTGCGCGTCACCTTCTTGTTGCCGCGATAGTCGCGCTCGATCACCAGCACCCCCTGTTTGAGAAAGATGTCACCCACTTCTTGGGCCTGGCTCAGCAGACCACCGGGGTTATCGCGCAAGTCAAAGATCAGGGCGCTGGGCCGTTTATCGAGCAGTTCCTTCAGGTGCTTCTCGAGTTGCCGGCTGGCCGGCTGGCTGAAATCGAACAAGCTGACGTAGGCGATGGCGCCATCGCCCACCATCCTGCTGGAGACCAGCGGGATTTCGATGCGCTCGCGCACGAGGGTAATATCGAAGGGCCGCACTCGGCCGGCACGGCGCAGTGTCAGCGTCACTTCGCTGCCGCGCGGGCCACGCACCAGCGCGGCCACCTCGATGGTGTTCAACCCCTGCGTGCTCATGCCGTTGACCGCTTCGATGATGTCGCCTGGCAAGACGCCGCCGCGCTCAGCCGGCGAGCCGGGGAAGGTGCGCACGATCTGCACCCCGCCAGAGGGCGTCTGCCGCAGCGTAGCGCCGATGCCCTCAAAGACGCCGGAGATGTCGTCATTGAGCAGCCTGGCAAAGCGAGGCTCGATATATTGAGTGAATTCATCGCCCAGGGCGGCGACCATGCCTTTGATGGCGCCATCAGTGAGTTGGGCGCTTGAGGGCATCTCACCGTACCACTGTGTGCGCAGCCGCCTGAGCACGTCGTTGATGAGCGCATAGTTCAAGCTCGGTTGCCTGCCCTGCTCCGCGGTGGTATCATTGACCGCTGCCGGGTTCGCAGCGATGGACGGGGAGACGGCAAACGGAGACGCGCCGGCATCGAGCAATCCGCCCGGTCGTGCAAATGCCACACCTACGGCGATGCCGATGATGAACACAAGCGCGCTGACAAAAACCCCAAGTATTCCCAGTGCGACGATCCACTTCGCTTGATGCTTCACAAAAGATGTTTGCATAACTCTCCTTTACCTTGACATGGCTGCGCGCTTGGTGGCCGCCAAGCGCAGAACCTCGACTGCCTGCGCTTCCTGCTCGGCGGGCGACCCATCTACTTCTACGTCGGGCACCAGGCCGGCGCCATCCAGGGCGTGCCGAGCAGGCGTAAGCCACTTTGCGGCGGTCACCCGAACAGCCGAGCCGTCGCTCAGCTCGAAGATTAACTGTACCGACCCCTTGCCGAACGTTTTGCTTCCTACCAACTGACCACGCCGATGGTCGCGCAGGGCAGCGGCCATGATCTCAGCAGCGCTCGCCGTGTTGCCATTCACCAGTACAACAATCGGCTGATGCTCGCTCACGCGCACGGGCACGCTGCGCACGCGATGTTCGATGCCGGGGTGTGAGCGCCTCACTTCAAAAGCGACGACACCATCTTGTAAAAAGACGCTGCTCGCCTCGACTGCGGCCGAGAGCGCCCCGCCGCCATTATCACGCAGATCGATCAAATATGCTTGCGCGCCGGCTTCTGTTAAGCGTGCCACGGCGCGCTGCACTTCCGCACCGCTGCGCTCGGTGAAGGTGGAGATTTTGAGATAGCCAATGAGGAAGGGGCGACCGTCCACGGTTGAGGTGATCATGCGCCAGGTCACCGAGTTGATCTCAATAAGCTGCCGGACGACGGTGAAGCTGAGCCGCTGACGGCTCGGCCCCCGCAGCACCTCAATCGTGACCGGCGTGCCAACCGGCCCTCGGATGCGCGCCACCACTTCAAAGTCGGCTGCCGGCGGCAGCACATAGCCATCTACGCTGAACAGGATATCGCCCTCGCGCACGCCCATTTTGGCTGCCGGCCCATCAGGGTTAGGCGTGAGGATAAACTCGCCTTGCTCGTTTTGCCGAAAGCTCACCCCGATGCCGCCGAATTGCCCGCGCATGTGATCGCGTTCAATTGCGCGCGGTTGTGGCTCAATGAAAGTTGTGTAGGGGTCGTTCAGCGTCGCCAACGCGCCGCGAATTGCGCCGTAGTTGCGCAGCGTGTTGCTCGGCACCGTGCCGATGAAATGAGCGCGCACGTAACCCCACGCTTCATCCAGCAGCGGCAGGGTGTTCCCACCTCGTACCTGAACGATGCGCGCTTCGGCGGGGTCGAGCAACATGTGCCCTGCGTAGCCCACACCAACCAGCATCGCGCTCCATAGCGTAAACGCGACCACAGCCAGCGCTTTCTCGAGTCGGTTCATTTGTATCCATTCTGCTACGTGCATTGAAGCAGCGCATGAGAAGCCGTTACTGCTTCATGTCGGGCGAATGCGCTGGGTTCATCCCGCTCATCGCATCTAGCCGGCTGCACTCACGCGGGGTCAATGAGGCTGCTCGCGTGCCGCGCGGCTGTTAGTCGCTGTTTGCGAAGGCGCTCGCGCAGCCACTGGGGGAGGTGTAGAACTTCAGTAATGCACCTAGGGAGCTTCCCTTGCATGCGAAGGAAGCAGAAGCGGTACTTCTCTATTGGGCCGCTCCCCCTGCGCGATCACCTGAAGAGGTCGCTATACTCAGCCTGTGCTCACGCCGATTGCCCGGCTATATCTGATCTGGATTGCAATCCATTTCTTCAGCTTTGCCTTTCCGGCTACAGTTATTAACTTCTACCTAGAGGCGCTAGGGTTTGACCGCGAATGGATTGGCGTCTTTCACGCTGCCAGCCAAGTAGGGGGGCTGGTGCTCGCCCTGCCCGCCGTCGGGGTCTTCCACTTGATTGGACGGCGATGGGCGCTGGTGTTCAGCGCGGTCTTTGCGAGCATCGTCCGCCTGCCTACGGTGCTTTCGCCCTCGCCAGAGGTGATCCTGTTTGCCGAAGCGCTCAGCGGTTTCGGCACGGTCATGTTTGGCCTTGCCAGCGTCTCGCTCTTAGCCGATGCGTCGCGGCCTGATCATCGCGCTGCTTTATTTGGGCTGAGTGATTTTGTGCGCACCCTGGCAGTGCTGATGGGGAGCATCGCTGCCGGCAGCCTGCCGACACTGGTCGCTCCCTTGCTTCAAAGCGAGCCACAGAGCGCTGCCTCTTATCGCGTTGTACTGGCTGCTTCGTTCGTGGTTCGCGCGTTGGCGGCCATCCCGCTTGCGCTGATCGCGCGTCGCAAGCCTGACCGTGAGGACGCGACAGCCAGCTTGCCGGACTTATATCCAGCGCGTTACCTTAACCCGCGCGTGCTGCTTGGCCAACGACCGCGCATCTATGCCCTGGGCGTACCCTTCATGCTGATGCTCTTGGCCGAGGCCATGCTGTTCACCTTCTTCAACCTGCTTCTGCGCGACTGGTTTGGGGCGAGCGATGCCCAGATCGGGGTGATCATCGGCCTGAACGCCCTGATTGGTTCGCTGGCAGCGCTGTTGGCGCCGCACACGGCGCAGCGGCTGGGGTATCAGCGCGCGCTCATCAGCAGCGCGCTCATCAGCGCCGGCAGCATCGCTGCGTTCGCGCTCAGCACGAATCTGTTCCTGGGCGCGCTGGCGATCTTCGTCCAAGTAGCCTCCGCTCAAATCGCGCGCGTGCTCTACAGGGCCTATGCCGTGAATGCTGTCTTGCGCAGCGAGTATTTCATCCTTGGCACAGTCATGTCGCTCGCGGCGAACATCGGGCCGACGATTGCCCCGCCCATCGGCGGCTGGTTGCAAAGCGCGTTTGGCTATGTCCCGCTCTTCTTGACGGCGATAGGGCTATCGGTGCTGGCTGTGGTGACCTTTGCCCTGCTCGATCGTTGGCTCAGCGCAGGCCGGCCACTTCCGGCGCTTGCGCCGGCGTTTCGCGTGGCCCGACGAACTTCCCCGCAAACACTTGACGAATAATATCTTCAACAGGCGGGTCTTCAAAGGTCACGTCGTCCACCTTGATCTGGGTAAGCAACTGGGCAGCGACTTCAGGGGCGCGGTCGCGCGGCACATGCAGCACGGCCGTCAGCCCGTCGCACGTATGTAGTTTGCCAAAGGCCGCGAGCTGTTCGCAATTCACCGCTTGCTCGAACTGCAGACGCAGAATCTTGTAGGGAGCAACCTGCTCGATCAGCGCGCGGAAGTCGCCATCGTAAAGCAACTTGCCCTTGTCAATCACGATGATGCGGTCACAGAGCGCGGTCACGTCTGCCATGTAGTGGCTGGTTAAGAGAATCGTCGCGCCGTGCCGGCGATTGTATTCGGCGATGAACTCGCGGATGCGCACCTGCATGGTCACGTCCAGCCCAATCGTCGGCTCGTCCAGAAACAGCACCTTCGGGCGGTGTAGCAGCGCGGCTGCCAGCTCGCACTTCATCCGCTCCCCAAGCGACAATTTGCGCACCTGCTTCTTCATCAGTGGGCCTAACTCCAGAAGGTCGTCCAGCTCTTTCAGCGTGGCCTGGTATTCGGCCTTGGGGATCTCGTAAATAGCCTGGTTCACGAGAAAGGTCTCAATTGCCGGCAGGTCCCAGAGCAACTGTTGCTTTTGTCCCATCACCAGGGTGAACTGCTTGAGGTAGGCGTGTTCGCGCTTATGAGGCACGAACCCCATCACGGTGACGTGCCCGCTGGTTGGGTAGAGCAAGCCGGAGAGCACTTTGAGCGTGGTTGTCTTGCCGGCGCCATTGGGACCCAAAAACCCCACCACCTCGCCGGCTTCGATGTCAAACGACACATCGTCTACCGCCTTCACTGTCCGGTATTTGCGGGCCACGAAGGCGCGCAGGCTACCCATCAGCCCAGGCTCTTTCTCGTGCACCTGATAGTACTTGCACAGATGCGCAACGTGAATCTGCGGTGGCATGGCACAAAAAAGAGATTGAAGATCGGGGCAGATGCTCCAACCTTCAATCTCTTCTCAAGTGCCCCAAGAGAGACTCGAACTCCCGACCTTTTGCTCCGCAAGCAAACGCTCTATCCAACCTGAGCTATTGGGGCTGCTAGCCCCTATTTTAACAGATTTTGGCCGAAGGGATGGAGTGTGTTCACCAACAGGGTCAAAGCTATCCCCAGCGATGCTAACTCCCGCAGGCTGCGCAGACTGTGGGAGGGTAAAGGGACGTATCTGTCATGCTGCGCGAAGCAAAGCATTTGAGATCCCGCTTGACTAAAGTCCTGCGAAGCCTACGTTATCGCCCAGCAACCCCGCAAGCCCCCCTCATCGAGCGCGCGTTTAGATTCTTCGCTTCGCTCAGAATGACAAGGTAAGGCAGACTACTGGAAGCCCACAGCGCTTTAGTCGGGCGCGCGCAGGATGACAAGGGCGTGGGCCGCTCGCTCACCATGCCGGTCTATCACGCTGGGTGCTCACTCAACACCTGCCTCACTGTCATGTTAGGGGCGCAGCGTCGCTACGCCCCTATGCGAAGCATCTAAG
Organism: Candidatus Roseilinea sp.; assembly: GCA_034434555.1. Lineage (GTDB taxonomy): Bacteria > Chloroflexota > Anaerolineae > J036 > Brachytrichaceae > JAAFGM01. The sequence continues at coordinate 8,606 of DAOTYZ010000107.1, read as the reverse complement.
CGGCCACATTCACCAAGACCGTGCCGGCCTCAGCAATCCTCCAACGCCTCAATCAAACAAATGCGAGTGTCACTTCGCCCAGGGTGATAAGGCGAGGCAGGGCGCTGGTGACCCTGTGCGATCACCACCGGTCATGCCGAGCGCCCCTTTCTTAGCTCGCAAGGGAAGAACAGGGGATGTCATGCCTCGCTGCGAGCATACGTGTGAACGCACCGACTCTGGACGGGCGAAAGCACGGCCCCGTTAGGGATTGTCCCTAGGCGCTAGATGATGCCTCTGCTGCGCAGCCACTCTACGCGTTGCATCAGGTAGTCTACGGGCACGCCCTCGGCTTTGGCCACGGCGTTCCAATCCGGCAAACCAAACCGTGCGGTTTTGATGGCCTCGACGATGGCCTTCTCCAGTTTGGTGAGCTTGATCGTCACGCGGCCTACGCTCTTTTGCGGTTTCATGCTTTGAGTTTATAGCGTCTTGGAGAGAATGAGGAGAGCGCTGATTGCCAAGGTTCATCTTTGGCCCAGCATCACGACGCCCAAGACGCGGGCGCGCGCACGGTTGAGGGTGTCGCGCGCTTTCTGGGCATTGTCGCGGCGGGTCTTGCCGGCTTCCACGACCAGCAGCACACCATCCACGCGCGAGGCCAAGATGGCAGCGTCGCTATACAAACTGAGCGGCGGAGCGCTGAACAGCACCAGATCGGCCATCTCGCTCAGTCGAGCGATGGCCTGTGTCATTCGGTCGGAGCTGATCAGGTCAGCAGGGATAGTGGGTCGGGTACCGCTCGGCAACAGGCGCAGTTCTGCCAGGCTGGTGGGCTGCAGTGCCGGCTGTGCACCGCTTGTCGAATTCCCCAGCCAGTCCGCTAATCCGGGCGTGTGTGAGGCGTTAAAGGCGAGGTGCAGAGCCGGAGCGTAAAAATCCGCATCCACGGCGATCACCCGACGGCCGATCTGAGCGAGGGTTACGGCGAGGTTGGCCAGCACCAGCGAGGCGCTATCACCTGGATCGGGCGCGGTGACCAGCAGCGTACGCAGCGGCGCCTCCAGCATGGCAAAGTGCAGGTTGGTGCGCAGGCTGCGATATGCCTCTGCGGCTTCGGATTGGGGTTCTGTGAGCGTGACAAGTTTCATGAGCGGACTGGGATGGAGCCGATGATGGGCAGATCGAGCGCTCGTTCAACGTCTTTGGGTGTGCGCAGCAACGCGGATTCTCGCCATTCGATGAGCGCGACGATCAGGACGCCGACCACGATGCCCAGCACGAAGCCGGCAGCGGTGTTGACGCCCGTGCGCGGATAATCCTGGACGTAACGCGGCTCGTCGCCGAGGATCGCCTCGACGCGATCTTCTCGGCGCTGCTTGGCGTTATCGCGGTTGCGAAACTCGACGAAGAGTTGCGCCCATTCACGGGCGATGCGGTTGGCCGTCTCGCCGTCGTAGTCGCGCACCTCGATCTCCACGCCGTAGCTGGCGGCGTCATCGGCCATGCGCGTCTGATTGAAGATGTAAGCCGGCGCGTAATCCAGTTGAAGGCGTTTGGCGACCTCCGCGGCGTTGCGCTCGGTGCGGATGATGCTGATGTAGGAGAGCAACAGTTGTTTGGCGGCCTGGGTTTGCCCAAAGTCGGTGCGGGCCGGCTGGATGGTCAACTTCATAGAAGACTTGTAGACGGGCGTCTGCAACCGGCTAAATACGAAGGCGCTGGCTGCTGCGGTAAGCGCAACCAAGACGACAATCCACCAGCGCCGCTGCGCGATGCGCACGTAATCTTGCAGTTCCATAGTCAACAGGCGTTTGTTAGCGCTGAGGTATCTCCGCGATGATGCTGAAGCCGAGGCGCTCAATCTCGCGCCGCTCGCGGATGAACGGATCGTAATGATGCCACAGCAAGGCCAGGCCGATGCCGGCTGCCAGGCCGAGCGCGATGCGAAGGGGCAAATCGAGCTGGTTGCGCAAAGGCGCGGGCGTCGCCACAGGAACGATGGGATCCATGAGTCGCACGGGCGACGCGCCGGCGCCCTTCAGTTGCGGCCAATAGGCTTCATAGTTCTCGTTTAACTCGTCCACGACAGCCTGGGCGATCTGGGCCGCTTGTTCGGCGTCCGGCCAGGAGACGTAAATCACCAGCACGCTGGAGCGGTATTCGGATCGGATGGCGCCGGCCAGCGACGCGCGCAGGGCGACGTCTTGCCGGGCCAGGCGGCGCGCCACGTTCTCGGCAAATGTGCCCTTGCCGACGATGAGCGCGAAGCCCTGAGTGACGTACTCCGAAGCCAGCCAGTTGTAGTGCCGGTCGTAGTTGTATGCCTGCTCGCGCAGCGGCTCCGGGGGCAGGCCGACGGCAAAGGTCATCGTCACCACGTAGGTCGTCGGCGCTGCCGATGGCGTCGTCAACCAGGTGATGAGCGCGATAGGCACAAGCGGCAGCACGACCAGCCACCAGCGACGCACCACGATTCGCACGTAGTCGGTCAGCATCATAGTAGGTCATCACGTTGCTGCTCGCGCAGTTGCTCGACGATTCGCTTCAACTCGTTGACGCGGTCGAGTGCGCAGACGAGCAAGGCATCCGGCGTATCTATGACGACGATGTCTTTGACGCCCATGACCGCGATCAGCTTGTCGCCGCTGCGCACCAACGTGTTATGCGTCTCGATAGCTAACACGTTATTGCCATAAAAGACGTTGCCGTGCTCGTCTTTGGGCAGGATGTCGCGCAGCGAGGCCCAACTGCCGATGTCGCTCCAGGCGATGTCCACCGGTATGACAGCGACGTGTTCGGCGCCTTCCATGATCGCGTAGTCAATGGACTTCTTCGGCGCCACTGCCCAGGCTTGTTGTAAGGCATCTTCGTACTCAGGCCCGCCGATGGTCGGCTTCAGGCGCGCCAGCGCCTGGGCAAAGGCCGGCTGCTGGCGCTCATATTCGCGCATGCCCACCTGGCAGCGCATAATGAACATGCCGCTGTTCCAGAGGTGGCGGCCTTGCGCAAAGTAGGCCTCGGCGGTGGCTGGGTCTGGCTTCTCGGTGAAGCGCACCGCGCGAAAGGCCGGCAATCCCTCGAAAGTCCCCAGTGCCTCGCCGCGCTCTATGTAGCCGAAAGCCGTTGATGGGCGCACGGGCTGAATGCCGAGCGTGGCGATATAACCGCGCTGCGCGACCTCATAGGCGGCGCGCAAGGCGCGATGGAACTCCCCCGTTTTGCCGATGTGATGGTCGGCGGTGAGGATGGCGATCGTGGCCTCAGGATCGTGATGGCTGATGTGGGTTAAGGCGAGGCCGACGGCTGGGCCGTTGTCCTTGGCGCTCGGTTCGATAATGTAGTTGGCCTCCGGTATGCCGGGCACCTGTTCCCTGAAGATGGCAGCCATGGACGCATTGGTCACCACGTACACCCGCTCAAGCGGGATCAAGGGATGTAAGCGATGGGCGGTGACCTGGAACATGGTGCGTTCCTCCACCAAAGCCAGGGATTGCTTGGGCCGGTCTTTGCGGCTAAGCGGCCATAGGCGCGTCCCGCTCCCGCCGGCCATGATCAAGGCATAGTACATAACGCTTGTGAGTGTATCAGCCTGTCTGATAGAGCGTCGTGGCTTCTCTGGCCAGCACGTAGCTGGTGCCGCTCGCTTGGCGCACCAAGCCTTTTAGCTCCATTAGCGCCAGCGCAGCAGTCACTTCGGCTGTCGGTAAGTCTAGGGCGCGCACCAGTTCATTCACCTGGGTGGGTTCGTGCGAAAGCGACTTGAGGATCGCGCGTTCCAGGTCGCTATCCGGTGCCGCGGTTTGCACCTCGCGCTGTTCGGCCACCAGGTTCAGGTTCAGCTCTTCCAGGATGCTCTGGGTGTCGAGCACAATGTGCGCGCCTTTCTGGATCAGGCGGTTCGTGCCGCGGCTGGTTCGGTTGAAGATGTTGCCGGGCACAGCGAACACATCGCGCCCCTGGTCGGCGGCAAATTCGGCGGTGATCAGCGCGCCGCTTTGCTCGTCGGCCTCGACGATCACCACCCCCAGGCTCAAGCCGCTGATGATGCGGTTGCGCGGGGGAAAGTTCGCGGCATCCGGCGGCGTGCCGAGCGGATAGTCGCTGACCAGCGCGCCTTGTTCGATGATCTGCTGAGCGAGCTTGCGATGCTCCGGCGGATAAATCACGTCCACGCCGCAGCCGAGCACAGCAATAGTGCGTCCATTGGCCTTGAGGGCGGCCTGATGGGCATAGGCATCTATGCCACGGGCGAGGCCGCTCACGATGGTGATGCCGTTGCGGGCCAGCTCGCCGGCCAGCATCTCCGTCACCTCGCGCCCATACACGGTCGCTCGTCGCGTGCCCACGATGCTCACCGCCCACTGATCGGCCTCATCCAGCGCACCCTTGACGAAGATCACGGGGGGCGGGTCAGGGACCTCCCGCAGCAGGCGAGGATAAGCCGGGTCGTCCCAGGTGATGGCCTGGGCGCCGGCTTTGGCGAGCCGCTCGACCTCTTCCGGGGGCGAAATCGTCCTTCGACCTTGAGTGAGCGCAGCGATCGCGCGCAGGTCCAAGCCGGCGGCGGCCAGGTCGAACTCATTGGCGGACCAGGCAGCCTGCAGTGAGCCGAAGTGGGCTTTGAGCTTGCGCACGCGCACAGCGCCGATCCCTTTCACGCGCGCGAACGCCAGATAGTAAGGCAGGTCAGCCGTCGCACTCATGCAAGTCTGCCGGTGTCATCGGGCAGCGGCGCGCCCAGCCTGATCACGTGCTGCTTGTTGCCGTTCACGCCGGCGGTCGCGTTGCAACTATCTACGACAACGGGGGCATGGCGTACGACGAAGCTGTAGTCCACGCTGCGATGCCCGGTAACGATCACGACGCAGTTGGCCTTGCGCAGGGTCTCCTCGCTCAGCGGCTGTGACAAGAGCTTGGTCGGCTTGCGATAGAAGACGTTGCCGCCGACTTCAAAGACCGGTATGTATGGATCGTGATAGAGCACTGTGGCGCCGCGGTGCATCAGCAGCTCGATCACCCGTTCCGCCGGCGAATTCCGCGGGTCATCAATGTCGCGCTTGAAGGCGACGCCGAGCACGAGCACGGTGGCATCGCGCAGCGTTGTATGCGTGCGATCAAGCGCTTGCTCGATCAGGTCCACCACGTGAAACGGCATGCTCTGGTTGACCTCGGCAGCCAGCTCGATGAACTTCGTGTAGAAGTCGAACTCGCGCGCCTTCCATGATAGGTAGTAAGGGTCAACGCCGATGCAGTGGCCGCCGACGCCAGCGCCAGGGGTGAACGGCATGAAGCCGAACGGCTTGGTGCTCGCGGCGTGGATCACCTCCCAGATGTCTATGTTCATGCGCTCGCACAGCAGCGCCAGCTCATTGACCAGGGCGATGTTGACCGAGCGGTAAATGTTCTCCAGGAGTTTGCTCATCTCGGCCACGCGCGGCGAGGAGACGCAATGCACTGGCGCGCCGAGCGCGCTGAGCAGCGCGCCCGCACGCTGCGTGCTCTCCGGCGTCACGCCGCCGACGACCTTGGGTGTGTTCGTCACCGTCCAGTCAGCACGGCCGGGGTCTATGCGCTCAGGGGAAAACGCCAGGTCGAAGTCCACGCCGGCCTTCAGCCCGCTGCGTTCGAGGATCGGTTGGACGATCTCTTGCGTCGTCCCTGGGAAGGTGGTGCTCTGAAGGATCACCAGGTGGCCGCGGTCCAGGCGCGGATAGATGCCCTCAGCAGCGCTCACGACGAACGACAGGTCAGGCGCGCGCATGGCGTTGAACGGGGTGGGGACGCAGATGAAGATCGCATCGCATGCGCGCAGCGCATCGTAGTCGGTGGTGGCGGTGAAGTGGCCAGATTTCACGACATCCGCTACCGCCTGGCTTGGCACATCGGCGATGTAGCTTCCTCCTCGGTTGAGCAGCGCGACCTTGCGCGCGTCTATGTCTATGCCATAGACGCGCCGGCCAGCTTGGGCAAATGCAATGGCCAGGGGCAACCCCACATAGCCCAGGCCTATGATGGCAATGTGCTGGTCGGTGCGGCGGCCTGCGGGTCGCGCAGCGATGTGCTGGGGGAGGTCGTTTCCCAATCGATCGTTGTCAACTTCCACGGCCCGAACTCCATAAACCAAAGCAAGTATGCACCAATGGCAAGCAGGCTAATCGCTATCATAAAGCTGGCGACGATGTTGGCAACCGACGCAATGATAGCAATGACGCCAAGTGCACCACTTACCAGGTAGAGAATCATCACGGCTTCACGCTTGCTAAAGCCGTGATTCGCAATGCGATGCGAGGAATGGTCTTTGCCTGGTGAGGTCAATGGGTTCTTGCCCCGCCGCAGGCGCGAGAGCGTCACCAACGTTGTGTCGAAGATCGGCAGCCCCATGACAATCACGGGAACCATCCACGAGACGGCCGGCGTTTGGCCAATGAAGCGCAGTTTGATGGCAATGCAGGCGAGCAGAAAACCCAAGAACATGCTCCCCGAGTCGCCCATGAAGACGCTGGCTGGGTTGAGATTCCAGAACAAGAAGCCAAGGCACGCGCCGAGCACTGCCGCGCTGAGCAGGCTCACCAGATACTGGCCGTTGATCGCCGCCAGCACGGTGAAGAACGCGGCGATCACGGCGCTCACGCCAGCCAGCAGGCCATCCATGTTGTCAAGCATGTTCATGGCGTTGGTAATGCCGACTATCCACAGCACGGTGAGCAAGCTGTCCAGCAGCGGGCTGCTGAAGATCATCACGCGCACATCGAAAAGATAGGCCATGATGGCCACGCCGACCTGGAAGCCAAGCTTGACGTATGCGTTCAACTGAAAGCGGTCGTCCACCAGGCCCATGAACGACATCAGCGTTGCGCCGATCACAATCGCAGCCAACTGTTGGAAGGCAGGCTGTTGGCCCAGCAAAACAGCCATCGCCAGCACGCCGACCAGGATGGCCAGGCCACCGAGCTTGGGTACCGGTTTGGTGTGAATATCGCGCGCGCGAGGGTGCGCCACCAGACCCATGTGTGGCGCGAGCCATTTGCTCACCGGCGTCAGCGCGATGGCGATCACCAGTGCGCCGAATAACAACAAGATCAACTCGACCATGATTGATCGGTGGGGATTACTGAGGCGGGTTGATCTGGCGCACAAATGCCTCTAGCAAAGGCTTCTGGTCGGGCGGCGCAAGGGCGATGGCGCGCTGCGCGTACTCGAGCGCGCGCGTGATCTGCCGCATGTCGTTATACACCAGCGCCAGGTTCTTCAGGGTGTTCCAGTCGTTGGGGTTGGCGTCCAGGCTGGCCTGTAGCGCCTCGGCCGCTGCCGGCAGGTCGCCCAGCTCCAGCGAGATGCGAATCAGCTCCTGCTGAATCTGAGCCGAGTTGGGCACGAGGACGAGGGCTTGCTTGAGTTCGTCGCGCGCGCTTTCCAAGGTTGCTCGCCAGGCAGCTTCGTCCTTTTGTCGATCGATCGTGCGCGCCTTCTCCAGGAACCACGAGGCGCGCAGGAGATAGGTCTGGTCGAACTTTTTATCCAGCTCAAGCGAGCGGTCGAGGCGAACCTTGGCCTCGTCAAGGTTGCCAAGGCGGGAGAGATACAGGCTGGCCCATTCATTCCATAGTTGGGCATTATTGGGACTAAGGCTTGTGGCGATGGCATATTCGCGGGCGGCGTTCTCAAAGCGCTGACGGGCTTTCTCCTCCAGCTCGGCAAGCTTGGCCGCCTCAACGACGGGCTGGGCGCGGGCGGCGTCCAGCTCGGCCCTGGCCAAGTCGCCCGCCTGTTGCCACATGCGGGCCAGGTTGGCGCTGTGGTCCGTGTTCAGCGGGTTGATCACGCGCGCCTCGCTGAGGATGATCCGCGCCGCGGTCAGCAAGTCTTCCCGACTCAGGCCGGCTGACGGCAGCGCATCAGAGCCGTAAGGACGATTCCAGTTCTCCGGCTCATTGCCGATGATGCGGGTGAAGGGCGCGTCATCCGGAATGACCTTGGTTTGCGCGGCGTTGGAGGTGGTTTTGGCCTTCTCCAGGAGCGCACGTCCTAACCAAAGGTAATAGAAGTCCTCGTTAGGTGCGAGTTGAATGGCGCGCCGGTAGTGCTCAATGGCCAGGTCCCAGCCTTGAATGCCCGTTCCCGCGGCCAGCTCTTGAGACCCGTTTTGATCCCACGGGCCGCCCTGTTTGTAAACGATGTCGGCCGAGATAGGTTGAAGGTTGCTGAAAGCGACCGCCACGGGCACGATCAACGCCCCACTGAACAGCGCCGTCAGCCCGCCCGACGAGGCCGGCTGGGCGGGCAAGCGAGGTTCCTCGCTACGCAGCAGGAAGGCGCTGCCGATCATCACGCTCAAGATGAGCAGATATAAGTACGCAGGGAAGGCGCCAAGTTGGTCGGCGATCCTCAGGATGTTGCCCACGGTGTTTTGCGTATTGGCGATGAACGACACCAACTGTCCAGCGATGAGCGTGCCGAGCGCGACCCAAAGGAAGACCGCCAGCGAGGCGATCAGCGCGCCAGCGGCCACGGTTTGCTCGTTGGTCTCAAGCACACCGCGCACCCTCAGCTCAGCCAGGATGATGGCCAAGCCGACCAGGAGCGTCAGGAGGAACATCGTTAACACGCCGTAGCTCGGTTGCCCT
>DAOTYZ010000106.1:0-13250 GCA_034434555.1 Candidatus Roseilinea sp. | reverse complement strand
ACGAACTCGAACTTGCCGGTCTTGTAATACTCGCGCTCGGCGTTCAGGCCCTGGAACAAGAAGCCCTCGATCTCGTTGGAGGCGTTCAGGGTGTAGCCCTTCTCCTTGAACATGCGCTCGGCATAAGCCTTGAGGATGCCGCGCGTGTCGGCAATGTAGGGCCGGCCGTCGCGCTCCAGCACTTCACCGAAGACCAACACTTTGCCAGGCCCGAAGACGTCCGCCGGCGCCCAGTAAAACGCCGACCAGTCAATGCCCAGCCGCAGGTCGGATTCGCGCTGCGCGGTGAAGCCGCGGATCGAAGAGCCGTCAAAAGTCAGGTTGTCCGCCGACTTAAGCAGGAACTTCTTGTCGTAGTCCAGCATGTGCAGCCGGCCCTCCAGATCCGAGAAGAGCACGGTCACCGCCTTGATGCGCTTCTCGTCGGTCAGGTACTTCATCCGCTCCTCGCGGAGCTGATCGATCGGCGTGCGCGCCATGCGCTGGGCCTTGGCCTTTAGGTTGAGTTCTTCGAGTTCGGTATAGGAAAGTTCAAGGAAGTCGCGGAATTGGGTCATCATGGTGTTCTCGTCCTCCTTCAGGGCAACAAAAAAGACGCGCCGCTCCGTGAGGAACGCCACGTCCTGGTGACACCCTGATTTGATAATTAGACATGCATTATACAGCAGGCACAACAGCGGGCGAGCACGGGGAGTGCGCCACTTGAAGGTGATACAAAAAAGGCGCACCGCAGAGACGCGGAGGACGCAGAGATTTTTACATATCCTCTGCGCTCTCTGCGCCTCTCATGTCGGCGCGCCAAGTCACCCCAAAGTTGAGCACTCCCAGCACAAAAGGACGCGCTTGAAAGTGATGGGCCGATATCACCGCGCCAGCGGCCTGGGGGACAAACTGCGGCGCGTGCTGCCCCACAACGCCAGGACGGCCAATAACACGCCGATCAATAGCAGCCAGGCTTCTGTGCCGCTCGCTGCGCCTATCTCCATCGCCGCGCCGGTGAGCGCCGGGATGAACAGCGCACCGACCGCGCCCACGCTCGTCAACGCGCTGGTGATCATCCGCGCAGCGAAAGGGAACTTCTGAATCCCGATGCTGACCAGCGTAGGGTAGATCGGGCCGAGACCGATGCCGACCACCGCCGCACCCAGCCAGGCTGCTGCGCCCACCTGGTAAGCCGTCAACATAATCAGCAGGCCAAGCAGTGCGACGCCGAAGAGCACTCCGACCAACTGAATTGGCGGGATTCGCGCCAAGGCCAAGTTTGCGAAGTAGCGACTGAACGCCAGGGCCGCCCAGAAGACGCTGACCGCGCTGGCAGCCTGTGCCGGGCTGATGCTGACCGCGCGGCGGGTGAACTCGGCCGTCCAGCCGCTGAAAGCCACCTCGCAACCGACATACAGCGCCATCATCAGGCAGAGGAGCAGCGCCGTTGGCGACGTGAGGAGCCTTCTGTGGTCGTGGCTGGCCGACGGCGCGCCGGCCCGGCTGGGCATGCTGCGCACGGCGATCGCCCCCACAGTCAGAGGCAGCGCCATCACGGCTGCTGCCCATGGCGCCAAGCCCCCGTCCGCCACAAAAATGTAACTCACAGAGACCAGCAGCGGACCAACCAGCGCGCCAAGTCCAAAGAAGGCGTTTAGTCGGTTTAGCTTGGCCGCGCTCTCGCCGGACTGCGCGCCGAAGATGGTGTTATAGGCCACCTGCGTGCCGGACTGTCCCAGACCCAGCAAGCACCCACCGAGGAACAACACGTCCAACCTCTCCCCCAGCGCCAGCAGCGTCATGCTGAGGATGACCACCAGCGGGCTGGCGATTAACATGCCGCGCGCGCCGACTTTTGCGCCTAGCGTGTTGATGATCAACGCGGAGAGGATGTATCCGAGCGACATCCAAGTGAAAATCACCCCGATTTGCTCCAAGCCGGCGTTGGCGCGCGCGGCGAGCGTGGGCAGCAGCGGCCCCAGCAGCGCCGCGCTGATCCCCAGGCTGACGAAGGCGTAGCAGGCGAGGGCGAACAAGACGGAAGAAGTGGACGCGCGCATGGCAAGCGTGGATTGTAACGGCGCTATATAGTAGCCGTATGACGCTCCCGAACAAGCAGCTCGCTGAGATCTTCAACGACATCGCCGATCGCCTAGAGATTCAGGGCGAGATCATCTTCAAGGTGCGCGCCTATCGCACGGCAGCCGAGAACATCTTGAACGCCGCGCGTCCCGTCGCCGACCTTTGGCAGGCCGGAGCGCTTGGAGAGATCCCCGGGATCGGCAAGGAGATCGCCGCCAAGATTGATGAACTGATGCGCACCGGCCGGCTGGCGTTTTACGAGCGGCTGCGCAGCGAAGTGCCTGATGGCGTCGTCGCAATGTTGCGCGTGCCCGGCATCGGCCCGAAGCGGGCCAAGGAGTTCTGGGAACAGCTCGGCATCACCGACCTTGAACAGCTCGAGGCCGCTGCGCGGGCTGGCCGCCTGCGGACGCTGCCCAAGATGGGCGAGAAGGCCGAGCAGAAGATTCTGGCCGGCCTTGAATCGCTCAAGCGGCGCGCCACGGGGCGCGTCCGGCTGGGCGATGCCCTGCCGCTGGCCGAGCAAATCGTGGAGAGGCTGAGCGCGCTGCCCGGCGTGCAAAAGGCCACCTACGCCGGCTCGCTGCGGCGCGGCAAAGAGACCATCGGCGACCTGGACATCCTGGTTGCCACGCGCAACCCCGAACCGGTCATGCAAGCCTTCCTCAGCCTGCCGGACATCGCCGAGGTCTTGGCCAAAGGCGAGACCAAAAGCAGCATCCGCCTGGCCAGCGGGCTACAGGTGGATGTGCGGGCGATCGAGCCGCACGTCTGGGGCACGGCATTGCAGTACTTCACCGGCTCGCAACTCCACAACATCAAGGTGCGCGAGATCGCCCAGAAGAAGAGCCTCTCGCTGAACGAATATGCCGTCACCCGCATCGGCAGCGATGAGGCAGAGACGTTCGACAACGAGCCGGCGCTCTACGCCCGCCTCGGCATGGCCTACATCCCGCCGGAGCTGCGCGAAGATCGCGGCGAGGTGGAGAAAGCGCTGGAGCTGGGGCCAGGGCGCGTGGTGATGCCCGACTTGATCGAGCTAAAGGACATCAAGGGCGACCTGCAGATGCACACCACCTGGAGCGATGGCGCTGCCGACGTGATGGGCATGGCGCGCGCGGCCATCGCGCTGGGCTACGAATACATCCTCATCACCGACCACAGCGCCGGGCTGGGCGTGGTGAACGGCCTGACCCCCGAACGCATCTTGGCGCAGCGCAAAGAGATAGACCAGGTGAACGCCCAGCTCAAGCGCGAGGGGCACAAGTTCCGCGTGCTTCAGGGGATCGAGGTCGAGGTGCGCAGCGATGGCGCGCTCGACCTGCCGGATGAAGTGCTTGCGCAGCTCGACCTGGTGCAAGCCTCAGTGCACACTGCGCTGGACCAGCCGCGCGAGAAGATCACCGCGCGCGCCATCCGCGCCATGCGACATCCCGCCGTGCGCATCCTCGGCCATCCATCCGGCCGGTTGATCAACGAGCGCGAGGGGGCAGATTACGACTGGGAAGCGCTGTTTCAGACCGCGCTGGAGCACGACGTGGCCCTGGAGATCAACAGCGACCCCAGCCGCCTGGACCTAAACGACGTGCTCGCGCGACGAGCGGTTGAGCTGGGGTGCAAGCTCAGCATCAGCACCGACGCCCACGCGCCGGCCGGCTTGCACCATATGACGCTGGGCGTGATGGTCGCGCGCCGCGCCTGGGTCACGCCGGCCTCGGTGATCAACGCCTGGCCGCTGAGCAAGCTGCTCAAATGGGCCGCGCGGTGATCGTTGTTACTTCAAGGTTTGATGTCAGTCAAAAAACTTCCTATATGGTGTAAAATCTGGACTGGACTTGGATTATCCAAAGGAGGACTCTAGAGATGATTTCCGAACAGATGACGATCGCGTTGAACAAGCAGGCTGCCGAAGAAGCGTATGCCTCGAGCGTTTACCTCTCGATGGCCCTGTGGTGCGACGCCCAGGGGTATGAGGGCGCGGCGCGCTATCTGATGGCCAGCTCCGAGGAGGAGCGCGAGCACATGCAGCGCTTCCTTCAATACATTGTTGACCAGGACAGCGCGGCGCGCGTGCCAGCGGTGGCCGAGCCGCCTCATGAGTTCAACTCGCTGCCCGACATCATGAAGCAGGTGCTCGAGCTGGAGATGAGCGTCGCCAGCAAGATTCACACCATCGTGGACCTGGCGATCGCCGAGAAGGACCACGCTACCTGGAACTGGCTACAGGACTTCGTGGCCGAGCAGCGCGAGGCCGAGATCAAGGCTCGCAACATCCTTGACCGCATTGAGGTCATCGGCACCCAGGCCACCGGTCTGTATGAGATCGACAAGATGCTGGGCAAGATGGCCGAGGAAGAGGAAGAAGAGGAGGACGAGGACTAGACCCTATCCGCAATGCGCATCGCGCTGATCGCGGGGGAGTATCCCCCGCTCCAAGGCGGGCTAGGAGACTACACGCGCCGGCTGGCAGAGGCGTTGGTCGGCCTGGGTCACGAGCTGCATGTGATCACGCGCTTTGTGGCCGGCGAGCCGACCAACAGCCTCTGCGGCGGCGTATATGTCCACCGCCTGGTGACGGCCTGGAACTGGGAGACGCGCCGGCGGATTGAGGGGTTCAATCGGCTGTTCCGCCCCGACGTGCTGAACATGCAATACCAGGCCGCTGCCTACCAGATGCACCCGGCGATCAACCTGCTGCCTGGTGCGTTGGCCAAACACATCCCCACCGTGGTGACCTTTCACGACTTGCGCGTGCCGTATCTGTTCCCGAAGGCCGGCTTTCTGCGCTGGAAAGCCATCACGACCATGGCCAAAAGCGCCTCGGCTTGCATCGCCACCAACGTCGAGGATCGCGACACGCTCATCCGCGAAGGCGTTCGGATGGTCTCCTTGATCCCCATCGGCAGCAACATCATCCCTGCGCCGCTTGGCTCGTTTGACTCGGCTGCCTGGATGCGCACGCGGGGGATCGCCGAAGACACGATCCTGGTCGGCTACTTTGGCTTCCTCAACGAAAGCAAAGGCGCGGAGACGCTACTGCGCGCGTTAAGCCTTCTGCGCGCGCGAGGGGTGAACGTTGGCCTATTGCACATCGGCGGACGGACCGGCGATAGCGACCCGACCAACCAAGCCTACGCGGCGCAATTGGATCGCCTGGCCGATGCGCTTGGGCTGCGCGCGCATATCCACACCACTGGCTTCCTCGATGAGCGCGGGGTGAGCGAAGCCTTCGCGGCCTGCGCGTGCGTTGCCTTGCCCTACCGCGACGGCGCATCGTTCCGGCGCGGCACGCTGATGGCCGCGCTGGCCCACCGCTGCGCGGTCATCACAACTGAACCACGCATCGCGCTAAAAGAATTGACAGACGGAGAGAACGTGCTGCTGGTGCCCCCCGAACAGCCGGATGCGCTGGCCGATGCGATCACCCGATTGATCAGCGACCCGTCGCTTCGCGCGCGGCTACAGGCCGGCGCGGGCGCGCTCAGCCGCCTGTTCGAGTGGGATAGCATCGCCGCACGAACCGCCGAACTCTTCAGCGCGCTCCTCAGCGGTTAGCGTGCCTGATTCGGATTTTGCTCTGCGTAACAGCAGCGGACGCGCAACCGGGAACACATCCTCCGCAGCCACTGAATACCGCGCCCTTCACAGCGCTACGGGCAACTCCAGCCGCCCGCCATGGATGGCCCGGCGCATCGCCTCGCGGTCATCCCAGGGATGCTCGGTGGTCTCGAAGCAGAGCGATTGTTCGTGCCCCTTGCCGCAGGCGATGACCACATCGCCTGCCCTGGCCAGGGCACACGCCTGGCGGATGGCCTCGCCGCGATGGGGGATGTGCATGATCTGCGCACGGCGCGGCTGGGCGGCCTCAGCCCCACGGTTCATCTCCGCGAAGATTGCCTCCAGCGGCTCGCGGCGCGGGTCCTCAGCGGTGAAGATGGCAATGTCGGCCAGCTCAGCGGCGACCTTGCCCATCGGGAAGCGCTTGAGCGTGTCGCGCTCGCCGGCGCAACCGAACACGACGATCACCCGACCATTGGTCAAGCCGCGCACAGTGCGCAGGGCGTTCTCTAGCGCGTTGGGCGTGTGGGCGAAGTCCACGATCGCCAGATAGGGCTGGCCCTCGTCAATGCGCTCCATGCGGCCGGGGATGCCGCGCAGCGCAGCGACGCCGGCCTGGATCGCCTCGGTCGGGATGCCGAGCGCCAGCGTGACGCTGGCGGCGGCCAGGATGTTGGCGACGTTGTAATCGCCCACCAGGCTGGTCTTGAGCGGGATGGGCAGCGCCGGGCGGGCATGGCGAAAGGCATACGCCTCGATCTGGCCGCTGATCCCGTCGGCGCGCGGCGCGTAAAGCCACCAGTCATCGTAATGCCCGTTGGGCTGCACCTCGCGCGAGTAGAAGATCCGCCGGCGAGCCGGCAGCCGCGCCAGATAGCTGAAACTGAACTCATCATCAACGTTGAGCACGTGCAGCGGCGACATCTCGAACAGCCGGCCTTTGGCAGCGCGATAGGCCTCGCGCGTGCCGTGCAGATCGAGATGATCGTGCGTGATGTTGGTGATCACAGCGGCGTCGAAGTCGCAGCCGTCCACGCGGTGCTGGGCCAGGCCGTGCGAGGTGACCTCTAGGACAACATGGGTGATCCCGGCGGCGCGCATCCGGGCCAGGTAGGTCTGCACCTCGTCGGCGTCGGGCGTGGTGGTATGCAGGCCAGTGTCAAGGACCTGGTCGCCAAAGACCGCGTTGACCGTGCTGATCAGGCCGGCGCGCTGGCCGGCAGCCTGAAGGATGTGGAAGATCAGGCTGGCGGTGGTGGTCTTGCCGTCGGTGCCGGTGACGCCGATCAGCGTCAACGCGCGCGCCGGGAAGCCATGCCAGGCCGCGCACAGCAGGGCGAAGGCCCGCCGGCCATTAGGTACAGCCACCCAGGGGGCGGACGGCGGCGCTTGCCGGGCGTCCTCCAAGACGACCGCAGCCGCGCCGCGGGTTAGGGCCTGGGGGATATAAGTATGCCCATCGTGCGTCACGCCGGCGTAGGCCACGAAGAGGTTGCCCGGCTGAACGCGGCGGGAATCATCGGTCACGCCGGTGATGGGTGGGTCATCGCTGGTTTCCGGCGCGGGCAGGCCGGCGGCGGCCAACAATTGGCGCAAAGAAAGCATGGCAGGTCAATTCTAAGGGCGTGAGGGGGTGTTTGGCGGCTGCGCGGGGGGCGTAGCACCGCTACGCCCCTACTGTGTGGTTGGGCAGGTGTTTAGATGCTTCGCGTGGGGACGCATCATGGGCGATAATCCTGCCTATGGAGGGCCAGACCAGGTTGCTCAGCAATAACGTCGGCGCAGCGCGATGACGACACAACAGCGCCGCCCTCGTGTACGCCTGTCGCCGCTTTTGGGTTTGCCGGCGGCCCTGCTGGCGTTGGCCTTCAGCCTGGGCTTCTTCTACTTTGGGATACAGCTTAATGCCAGGATAGAGGAAAGCTTGGCGACGAACCTCGTTACCGAGGGCAGAGTTGTGGACGTGATCCAGCGCAGGGTCAGCCGGCAGGGTGAACAGCGCACCTTCTACTACCTGGTTATCGAGTTCCAAACAGCGCAAGGGGAAACAGTGCGCATCGAGAGCGGCGAGGGAAGCAGCGAGATCAGCGGCCAACTTGGCGACACCGTGCGCGTGTTCTACAACCCCGACGCGCCACAGGAGGCATTCATAGATTCGCCGGCGCTCTGGCTCGTGCCCCGCCTGTTCATGGGCGTCGGCGCGGTGCTCGCTGTGCTCAGCGCGCTCGCCGTGCTGAACGGGCTGTTCCAAGCGCTTAAGCTGGGCGGACTGCTGGGTATGTTGAGCGTAGTCATCTTGCGCCAACGGCGGTGCAAATGAGCGTCCGCTGTAATGCTCGTTGACCAATGCGCGCGATTAAGCAAAGCGTAGCCCGTCCAACTGTTCGGGCAAGTCAGCCAGCGCCAGCGCGGTGATCTGGTTGTCTAGGTCATAGCTCCGCTTACCTGGATACACGACCCAAAGATGAGCCAGCCCCAGGTCATTGAGCGCGATGCGCATGGAACGGCTGATCCCAGGTGCATCGGCATATTTGACCTCAAAGCCGTAGCGCCGGCCGCGCAGTGTGATCATGAGATCGAGTTCTGCGCCGCTGTGCGTGGCCCAGAAATAGGCCTCGCGCGCGCCGGATAGGACGAGGATTTGTTCGATAACGAAGCCCTCCCAGGAAGCGCCCAGCTTGGGATGAGACTGCACATCTTCGAGCGTCTCCAACCCCAGCAAGCTGTGTAGGAGGCCCGTGTCGCGGACGTAGAGCTTCGGCGCCTTCACTTGTCGTTTGCCGATGTTCTCGAACCAGGGCGGCAGCAGGCGCACCATATACGCGCCGGCCAGGATGTCCAGGTAACGTCGCGCCGATGCTTCGCTGCTGCCGAGTGAGCGGGCGAACTCCGCTGCGTTCCAGCGCTGGCCATGATAGTGCGCGACCATCGTCCAAAAGCGCCGCAAGGCCAGAGCAGGAATGTTGATCCCTAGCTGAGGGATGTCGCGCTCAAGGAAGGTCCGGATAAATGCCTCGCGCCACATCAGGCTGGTTGCATCGTCCGCAGCCAAAAATGAGCGGGGGAAGCCGCCGCGCACCCACAACCGATCGTGATGGTCGCTCCCCACCTCGGCCAGGTTGAAGCCGGCCAGGTCCACGAAACCGATCCGACCCGCCAGCGACTCTGACGCGCCCCGCGTGAGATCAGGCGAGGCACTGCCGAGCACGAGAAAGCGCGCAGTTGACTCAGGGCGGTCCACGAGCACGCGCAGCAGCTCGAACAAGCTGGGCTGGCGTTGAATCTCGTCAATGATGACCAGCCCGCTGAGCGCTTCCAACACGGTCAGCGGCGCGGAGAGGCGGCGCATATCTACAGGGTCCTCCAGGTCAAAATAGGTTGCGCCGCGCTGTGCGCCGATCATGCGCGCCAGGGTGGCCTTACCGCATTGTCGCGGCCCCAATAGAGCGACCACGGGATGAATCGCCAGCAAACGCTCAACCTGCTGAACCGCAGCCGTCCTGGGAATCAACATGCTGGTCATTATCCTTGAAAATCCGCAGTCGGGGCACGGATTTTCAAGGATTGAGGCGGCGCAGGTGCATTCAACAATAGGGGCAACCTTCTATCAAGCGACGCTGCCAGCGAAGGCGAATGCATAGAGGGTGGGCGACGGCACTGCCGTCGCCCACCTGCGGTTCTGTCCCTATCCATGAATGCACCCGCCGGTGTGTCATCGGTATAAAGTTAGGCGCAGTGATCCTGGTCGCGTTTCTCATAGACGTGCTCTTCGGCGAACCGCCGGCGCGCCATCATCCGGTGGTCTGGATGGGACGCTGCCTGAACGCGCTGCGCAGCTACGCCCCGCCGACCTTCGCCGGCGGAGCGATCGCTTGGTTGATCGGCGCACTGCTGTTCACCGGCGCGGGCTGGCTGGCTCAGCTTGTCTTGAACGCCCTGTTGCCGCCCCTGCTGGCCGGCCTGGGGGTTGCCCTGCTGCTCAAGCCGCTGTTCGCCTGGCGCGCCCTGCGCCAGGCGGTGGAAGCCGTGCTCGACGCGCCGACCTTGGACGAGCGGCGTCGCCTGTTGCGCTGGCACCTGGTCAGCCGCGACACAGCGACCTTGAGCGCCGGCGAGGTGAACGGCGCGACGATTGAATCGCTGACCGAGAACCTCAGCGATAGCCTGGTCGCGCCGTTGTTCTGGTTCGTCGTCGGCGGCCTGCCGCTGGCGGCGCTGTATCGCTACGCCAACACCGCCGATGCGATGTGGGGCTATCGCACGCCGGCCTTTGCGCAATTCGGCAAGTGGGCCGCCCGCGCCGATGACCTGCTGAATTTCATCCCGGCGCGGTTGACCGCGCTCCTGCTCCTGGTCACAGCATGGTTGGGCGGGCTGGACGCGGCGGCCGCCTGGCGCGTGTGGCAGCGCGACGGCCTGGCCACCCCTTCGCCCAACGCCGGCCAGCCGATGAGCGTGGCCGCCGGCGCGTTGCGCGTCAATCTAACCAAGCGCGGGCTGTATTCGCTGGGGTCAGAGTTCCCGCTGCCGGATGAAGCGGATGTCGCGCGCGCGCTGCGCTGGGCGGCGCAGACGGCGTGGCTGACCGCGCTGGTGATGCAGATCGCGGACTGGGCCTGGTGAGATTCAAGGCCGGAAGGTGATCTCGATCTCCTGAAAGCCGGCCTTGCGCAGGAACTCAGCCACCTGAAGGCGGGCAAGCGTCTCGGCGATCCCCAGCATCTCGGCGTTCTGCGCTGCGTCCTCGCTCAGCCGGCGACGCGCTTCGTCCATCGCCTCTACCTCCAGGCCCTCGTATTCGGAGAATAGCCAACTGCGGCGGCTATCGAAGACGCGCGAGGCCTCCGGCAACAGCTCCACACTGAGCACCTTTGCCCGCGGCAAGGTGACCTGAATGCGCTGGCCGTTCACTCGCACGTCGGCAGGTTGGAGCGCGCCCAAGTCCACGCCGGCGCGGATCTTGCCCATCACCAGCATGGTCACGCGGTCTTCGCCGAGCAGCATCCCGCCCAGCCCTGGGCGCGTGCGCGTGCGCTCGACGATGACTGTTGCGACGTATTCCACGCTGCTCAGCTCGCCCAGCGCGCTCCAGCGCGGGGGCGGCAGCGGCGTCGGCGATGGCGTCGGGGTCGGCGTGGCGGTTGCCGTCGGCGTGGGCTGCGGGGAGGGGGTAGGTGTGGCCGTGGCGGTGGGGGTTGGCGGTTCGGGCGTGGCGGTGATCACCAGCACCCGTTCAACCGTCCGAATCACGACCAACGGCGTCGCGGGCGGCGCAAGCGGCGCAGACAGGATCAGCCGGCTGGCCAACGCTGCGAGGAGCAAAAGAAGCACCCCGATCGCGCCCGCGACGGCCAGCAAGATCAGCGTTTGATTTGACAGAGGACGTGGCCCCGGTGACATCCAGGCTGCATGCTATCGCGCCGCGCGCAGATAGCGCACCAGGGCGAGCAATTGCTCGTCCGAGAGGCTGATCTGCCCGCCGTTGGCCGGCATGGCGCTGCCGCTGAAGTTCTGCGGGTCGTTGACGCCGCGGCCGGCGCGGATCAGCCGCATCACTTCCAGGTCGCTGTGGCTATCCAGATATTCAGCACGAATGAGCTGCAAGCCGGCATTGGCCGGGCCGTGGCAGCCGGCGCAGGCGCGGTTGTACAGCTCGGCAGCGGACTGGTCTGCGCTGCTGGTCGGCAAGGCGGCCGGCAGAGCGGCTGTCGGTTGGCGGCTGCCGCGCACCATCATCCCGCTCAGGGCGAACAGCCCCACCGTCGTGGCCACGACGAGGCTGACCAGGACGGCCGGCGGGAAGAAGGGCAGGGGACTGCGCGCCAGCGCCGGTTGGGTGCGCAGGGCGAAGACTGAGGCCACGATGACGATGGCGAACGCCGCCAACGCCAGCATTGGAATGGTGATAAAGCCGAATAGGTTGAGGTAGTCGGTAGAGCATGGCACGCCGATCACGCAGGCTTCCAGCGCAGCGATGGCCGGCACCTTCTGGAGCAGGATGTGATAAGTCGAGGCCAGCGCGCCGGGGATGGCCAGGCAGAGCGCGTATTTGGGCGTGTTGAGGTCGCGCCAGATCAGGCCGGCGGCCAGCAGCACGGCCAGCGGATACATGGCGATCCGCTGATACCAGCACCACAGGCAGGGAATCCAGCCGAGCACCTCGCTCATGTAGAGGCTGCCGGCGGTCGCCACCCAGGCGGCGAGCAGCGCGACGTACATACCGGCGCGGGCCAGCCGTGAGCGCAGCGGCTCGTCTGCATCGTCGCTCATCTGCGCGTCCATCGGGATGGCTTCTTCCATTCGCACACTCGCCATAGTGCTATTAGAAAGGACAAAGCTGAGAGACTAGCGCCGCGCCACCTCCAGCACGTAGTCGGCCATCGCGCCGGGGATGTCCACGCCGGTGGCCGGCACGCTGTTGCGAAACTCCATCGTATGGTTGACCTCGTTCACCAGCAAGCCGCGCTCTGGATCTTCAAACAAGTCCACGGCCACGATCCCGCCGCCGACGGCGCGCGCCGCAGCAGCGCTGATCGCGTCAATCTCCGGCGTCACCGGGCAGTTGCTGGCCTTGCCGCCCAGGTGGGTGTTGGTGATCCAGTGGTCGGAGGTGCGGTAGATGGCAGCGATGGTGCGCCCACCGACGACGAAGGAGCGAATGTCGCGGCCGGGTTTCTTCACCAGCTCCTGGATGTAGTAGATGTGCTGGGCATAGCCGCCCAGCTCATCTCGCAGCGTCACCACGGCCTCGGCCGCGTCGCGGTCGTTGACGCGCACCACGCCGCGCCCCCACGAGCCGATCACCGGCTTGAGCACGCAAGGGTAACCCAGGCGCTCGATCGCCTGCAAGGCGCTGGCCGGCGTGAAGGCCATCATCACCCGCGTGGTGGGCACGCCGTGTTGGAGCAGAAGTTGGGTGGTGATGAACTTGTCGCCGCAGTTCTCGATCACTTCGTGGGTGTTGACCGCTTTGACGCCGGCCAGCTTCATGATGCGCTGGATATAGACGGCGCGGCTCTGCGAGACGCAGCGTTCTAACACCACATCGTAGCGTCGCCAGCCCCCCAAGTCGTTCAGGTCAAAGACCACCTGACGGTCGTCTGCTATCTCCACCTCGACGCCCCGCTTCTGGAAGGCCTCAACCAGCATCTTCTCTTCGGGGCGCACCAGGCTACAGACGATGCACACGCGCATTATTCGCCCCAGTCCTCTTCTTCGATCGGTGCTAGGGCCAGCGTCAGCGGTTCGAGCGAGACCACCTCAAGTTCTGCACCGCACTCGGGGCAGCGCACCAGTTCGTGGAGCAGCGGTGCGCTTTTGAATTTGATCATCGCGCCACACTGTGGGCATTCGGCAACGAGCTCGTTGATCGCTTCCATGGGCGCGATTGTACCGATGGGCGCAAGCGCGGCCATTAGGTGGGTGCATTCATGGATAAGGGCAAAACGCTGGGTGGGCGACGGCACTGCCGTCGCCCACCCTATAGACTTGCCTTCGCTGGCAGCATCGCTTGGTGGAAGGTTGCCCCTATTGGTGAACGCACCCAAGTGCACTTGGCCTAGCTAGTCCGGGTAGAATGCTTCTGCATGCTCTCCGATTACGCTGCGCCTACGCTGGCAAGGACGCGC
>DAOTYZ010000105.1:0-1673 GCA_034434555.1 Candidatus Roseilinea sp. | reverse complement strand
AAAAACTATAGGACGCAACAATGAGCCGGCGTTAGTGTCTGATAATTAACCTCATGCATACCTCACTTTGCATCACCCGAGAAGAGTTCAATCAGCGCACAGAGCGCTTACTGGAGCATAGCCGCTCTCGTGGGCTGAAGGGCGTAGTCCTGTTTGACAGCGCATACATCCACTACTTCACCGGCTTTGCCTTTATCCCTACCGAACGACCGATCGCGTTCGTCATGAACGCCGAAGGCGAGCGCGCGATGTTCGTCCCCAGGCTGGAGCTGGAGCACGCCCGTCAGCAGACAGGGTTTGAGCGAATAGAACACTATGTGGAGTATCCATACAAGCCTCATCCGATGCACGTCCTCGCCGGCGTGCTGGCCGATATGGGCATCGGCGAGCGGATTGGCGCGGATAACGATGGCTATCCGTGGGTCTTCGGTTATCGTGGCCCGGCGCTGAGCGAGGTAACGGATGTGACCGTGATGCCTGTTGCAGCGCTTATTGAGGACATGATGATGATCAAAAGCCCTGCTGAGATCGCGCTCCTGAAGGAGAGCGCCAAATGGGCCAACCTCGCGCACCGCCTGCTCCAGCGATACACCCGTCCCGGTCTCACCGAGACTGAAGTCAGCTTGCGGGCCAGTCAGGAAGCGACACTCGTGATGATAGAGACGCTCGGGCCGCTTTATGCTGCGCGCAGCATGTATGGCGAGGGGGCATCCGCCGGCTATCGCGGCCAAATTGGGCGCAACGCAGCAATTCCACATGCCCTCGCCAATCACATCACCTTTCAGCCCGGCGATGTGTTGGTTACCGGCGCGGGCGCGCCGATATGGGGCTATCACTCTGAACTTGAGCGCACGATGGTCATCGGCCGGCCAACCGATCAACAGAAGCGCATGTTTGATCACATGCTCGCCGCTCAGGAGTTGGCTATCCAGTCGCTCAGGCCAGGCATCCGCTGTGCCGACGTCGATCGCGCTGTGCGCGCCTATTTCGAGCAACACGACCTCATGGGCTATTGGAAACATCACACTGGCCATGCGATTGGGCTGCGCTATCACGAAGGGCCGTTCCTCGACATCGGCGACGACACGGAGATTAAGCCAGGCATGGTGTTCACAGTGGAGCCAGGCTTATACGCAGCAAACTTGGGAGGCTTTCGTCACTCCGACACAGTCGTCATCACACCAGATGGCCACGAGGTCATCACCTATTACCCACGTGACCTGGATAGCTTGACCATACCACTCTAGAGCGTCCTGTTTGACAGCCGGCGCAGTTGCGACAAAATCTGAGAATACTCCGGCGCATGGTGCGCGGAGTACACCTGAGCAAGTAAGGGAGAGACCGATGAACGAGAAACGCCTGTCAGCCTTACGAACCACTCGAACTGCGCTTGCCGCTACCGTGCTTACTCTTGCACTGCTGGCAGCCTGCGCGGCACCACCGCCCCAAGCGCCATCGCAGCCTGCGCAGCCGGCGGGACAGGGCGAAGCACCAAAGCCGGCTGAACCAACAGCACCTGCACCGGGCCAGCCCAAGCCCGGCGGCGTCTTGCGTGTCGGCACCAATCAAGATGCTGTAGGCTTTGACCCGCACACCACCAACGCCACCGCTTCGTTCCGCATCCTAGAGAACGTCTACAGCTCGCTCCTGCGCTTTAAGCCCAATCTCGAGAT
>DAOTYZ010000104.1:0-2910 GCA_034434555.1 Candidatus Roseilinea sp. | reverse complement strand
GTGGGCGACGTCTAGCTCTCAGCCGACAAAGAGGGTCAGCAGCGCACCAGCAGCTTTGGCCAGGACACAGTGGTCTATGCGCAAGTTCAAGTGCGCAACACCCCCGAAGATACCCGCGTGCGCTCAGTCTGGTATGCAGTCGAGGCCGAGAACGTCGAACCAAACTTTAAGTTTGACGAAGTAACTTTCACAATCACGCAGTCGGGCAACGCCACGGTGACCTTCAACCGAAGCAATCCCCCGTTTTGGCCGCGCGGGCGCTACAAGATAGAAATCTACCTGAACGACGCGACCGAGCCGGCCCGGACGCTGGAGTTCCAGGTGCAGTAGCCTTTCTCGCCACCGGCCTCGCCTCGGGCGCTGTTGCGTCCTCCTCTCCGCAACACCTGTTGATGGCAGGGCCATCATTTGGCCTGGGGGAAACAGCAACTTCCCAGGACGCTGCCCGACTCACTCACACCAGCATCGTTGCTGTTTCCCAAGAAGCAGAGGAAAGAGGGGAATGACAACGAGGTGTCCTCAGTGCGTGTATTGTAGTGTGAGACGCACTAGAGAAATATCATGGGTGCATTCATGGATAGAGGCAGAACGCTGGGTGGGCAACAGCACTGCCGTCGCCTACCCTCTATAAGATACACCTTCGCTGGCGGCATCGCTTGGTGGAAGGTTGCCCCTATTGGTGAATGCACCCCATTAGGTTAGTGCATTCATGGCTGGGGACAAGTTTGATCTCGCGCGGAGACGCGGAGAATGCAGAGAAGTAGGAGGCGCAACATCTCTGATAGTCGCCTAGAAGGCGTGCGCGTGATTCGCACGTCGCCCTTATCGGTGAACGCACCCCCTGCGTTCTCGCGCTTATACTTCGCGCTACTCATGGCCATCGAACGGTTGATCGTAGGGATCAGTGGGGCGAGCGGGGCAATTTTGGGCATTCGCCTGTTAGAGGCGCTGCGCCACGCCGGCATCGAGACGCACCTGATCATCAGCCCGGCCGCCCGCCGCACCATCCCCGCCGAAACCGGCTGGTCAGTGGCCGACGTAGAGCGCCTGGCGGATGTCGTGCACCCTGTCGGCGACCTGGGCGCCAGCATCGCCAGCGGATCATTCCAGACCGATGGGATGGCGATTGTGCCGTGCTCGGTGCGCACGATCTCCGCAGTGGCCTATGGCCTCACCGATGACCTGATCTCGCGAGCAGCAGACGTGTGCTTAAAGGAAGGCCGGCCAGTGGTGGCCGTCTTCCGCGAGGCGCCGCTGCACCTGGGCCACCTGCGCGCGCTCACCCAGTTCGCGGAATGCGGCGGGATCGTCTTCCCGCCGGTGCCGGCGTTCTATGCTGGCCCGGCCACCCTCGACGACGTCGTGAACCAACTGGTGGGCCGCATCCTCGACCGGCTGGGCGTGCCTAACACGCTGGTGCGCCGTTGGACCGGCCTAAGCCGCGGCCAAGCGAAGGAGGGAGGCGCTGGCGCGTGAAGGGCATCGCCCACTTTGCCTCCGGCCTGTGCATCGCCTCGTTCGTCCCCGGCGTGGTCGAGGACGCCGCGCAAGGTGGCTTATTAATCGCGCTGGGCGGGGCGTGCGCCATGTTGCCCGACCTGCTGGACTTTCGCTTCGCCAAGTTCCTCGCGCGCCGCGACGCAGACATCCTGCCTGACCGCGACCGGCCCGACCCCCAAGCGCTGGCCGACGCTTTGGCCGGCGAGTTCGCCGCAGCGACCTCCAATCGCCCTCGGATCGTGCATCTGCATCCGCTGCGGCGCGGCGTTGCCGATTGGGTGCTCTATAGCGTGCGCTTTGATGCGGCGCGCGGAGACGTGGTGGTAACGATGGGCGACGCAGAGGGGCGCGCGCACGTTGGCCGGCTGGATGACCCTTATGAGGGCGCGCTGGACGTGATCGAACTCGGTGGGCCTGCCTTTGCCATCGTCCGAGGCGCGCAGGGCTTTCGGATTGAGTTCCTGCCCTGGCACCGCACGTGGTCGCATTCGCTGGTCTTGGCGTTGGGGTTGGGGCTGGTGGTGGCAGCGCTGTTCGGGCCGCTGGCCGGCCTGGTCAGCGGGCTGGGCTATGCCGTTCACGTGCTGGAGGACCAGCTCGGCTACATGGGGTCGAACCTCTTTTGGCCATTTACCCGCCGGCGCTTCGCTGGGCTGCGGCTAATGCACGCCGGCGATGCCATCCCCAACATCGTCACCGTCTGGCTGGCGCTGGGCCTGCTGCTGTTGAACTTAGATCAAGCGCGGGATGTCCCGCTGATCGCGGTTGGGCCTTTCTTGGGCTTTGGCGTGCTATTACCGACCCTCGGGCTGGCGCTGGTCTACGCGCGCCGCAAATGGTCGCGCGTGCTAGCCGAGCAATTGGCGCGCGAAGCGCTGGCCGAAGGCGAAGCCGATGGCCGCTAAAGAGTTGCTTCTACAAGGGGCTTCCCGCGCGCGGGGAATTAGGCGCGGGGGTCAGTGGCTTCGCAAGGGTGTGGTTGGGCGCGCGTTTAGATGCTTCGCGTGGGGGCGTAGCGTCGCTACGCACCTCGCATGACGGATGCGCCCCTTTACCCTCCCTCCCACAGGCTGCGCAGCCTGCGGGAGTTAACATCGCTAGAGGAGATAGCTTTGCCCCTGTTGGTGAACACACCCGAGTGGCGGGTGCATTCATCAATAGGGGCAACCTAGAAGTGCGGCGCTCTATGTGGAAACCTTCCCCCGCGTGTGGGGGAATAAGAAGGGGGGCATTGCTCAAAACCGTGAACGCACCCGGGTGCATTCACGGCCAGGGGCAAGGCTAATTCTCACGCGGAGAACGCGGAGAACGCGGAAAAATATAGAAAGCACAGCGTCCCTACCGGCGTCTTCTGCGGCCCAGAAGCGGGGCGTCCAGAAATCGCGTTGCCCCTATTGGTGAATGCACCCA
>DAOTYZ010000103.1:0-2437 GCA_034434555.1 Candidatus Roseilinea sp. | reverse complement strand
CTCCAGCGCGTCGGCGCCGGCTTGTTCGATCAGGCTGGCATACTTGATCCAGCCGCCGGTGGAGATGCCGTTCAGGCTGGCGATGATCGGCACGTCCACTGCCGACTTGGCCGCCTGGATCAGCGAGAGATATTCATCCGGCCCGACGTTGTAGTAGCGCCAATCCGGGAAGTAGCGGATCGCCTCAGCGAAGCTCTCCACGCCGTATTCTAGGAAGTGGTGGAGGACCTGACTCTCGTTCTCGATCTGTTCCTCGAAGAGCGAATGCATGACGATGGCCGGCGCGCCGGCGTCCTCCAAGCGGCGGATGCCGTCCAGGTTGCGCGTCAGCGGCGACGCCGAGGGCATCACCGGATGTGCCAGCTTTAATCCTAGGTAGGTGGTTGTCAGATCCATCGCGCTGCCTCAGCGGTGCGCTCGAGCGCTCATCTTTAGGTAAGGATATAGAGGGGTGCGCTGCACTGCACTATGCACTCGGTCAAGATCGGACTGGCCGGTTGGCCGGTATTTCAGAGGGGTGGCATCTCTACCATTGCACTTCGCTGGGAACGGGTGCGTTCCACGCGCAATGCTGCTTGCCCAATAGCGCCCCTGCTTCGCTGGCGCTAGGATGACAAGGGCGGAGGCCGCCTAGGTGACTCCGCAGCGCTCAGCATGGCGCATGAGCGCACCCGTCTCCGCCGGCGCAACTGCCTATAATCACCCCGCGCAAATCTAGCGCTCGTCGCGCTGCCCATGTCCATCCTCGAGCCGCTCGCCATCGAGTGCACCAGCCACAGCGAGGCGCAAACCCAGCGCCTGGGCATGCGCCTCGGGACGGTCCTGCCGCGCCATGCCATCGTGGCCTTGCAAGGGCCGTTGGGCGCTGGTAAGACCAGCTTCGCGCGCGGCATCGGCATGGGCTGGGGCGCCGAGCAAATCCTCCGCAGCCCAACTTTCACGCTTATCCAGGAACATCACCGCTCACAGGACAACGCCGTGCTCTATCACATTGACCTCTATCGCATCGAGAGCGACGCCGATTTACTCACCCTCGGCCTGGAAGATGCCTTGTCCGACGAGGACGGCATCGCAATCGTCGAATGGCCTGAGCGCATCGCCGATCTCATCCCACCCGACGCGATCTACGTCCGCTTTGCGATCGTGGACGAGACCCATCGTCAGCTCAAGATCGCGACACAGGATACGCACACGTGGCAGGTGCTGCTCAGGTTTCGCAAGCTGGCCTTCGGGGTGTAAGCGATGGGGGACGTGTTGCTCGCCTTGGACACGTGCACCCGCCGCGCCAGCATCGCACTGCGCGACCAGACCACCCTGCGGGCTGAGATGACCTGGGAAGCACAGCGTCATGAGACCGCAACCGTCGCTGCGCGCGTGCGCGACTTGATGCGTGCCTGCCAGATCGCACCCCACGACCTGGGCTGCGTTGCCGTCGCAGTAGGGCCAGGATCGTTCACCGGTGTGCGCTGCGGCTTGGCGATTGGCAAGGGCATTGCCGTGGCGCGCGGCCTGCCGATGGTCAGCGCGACCGCTTTTGACGTGTTGGCCCACGCCCAGCCCCCGCAGCCCACGCCGATGCTGGCGGTGCTAGAGCTGGGCCGCAATCGGGTGGCCACCTGTCCCTACGAGTGGCGCGGCGAGGCCTGGGGGGTGGCCGGCGAATGGCGCACCTGGCGATGGGACGAGCTGATCCAGGACCTCGCGCCACCGCTCTATGTCTGCGGCGATTTATCGTCGGAGTTCATCGCTGCTTGTTCGCCTCGCGTCACGGTCGCGCCGGCTGCGTATAACCTGCGCCGGGCGGGATTTCTGGCAGAATTGGGCATGATCCGCTGGCAACACAACGAGATGGATAACCCGATGACCCTGACAGCGGTTTACCTGTAGTGCGCGCGATGAGCAGCTTAGCCAAGCGCTCGAATCAGGCCCGCTTGTCTGCCTGTGTTCAGATCGCCCCAATGACGCTGGACGACATCCCGGCGGTCATGGCCATTGAGCGCGCTTCTTTCCCCAGGCCCTGGCCGGAGCACGCCTACCGTTACGAGCTTACACAGAATCCCAGCGCCTATTTCGTCGTGGCGCGTCTGCCAATGCCAGACGCTGCGCCGTCGCCCTCGCCGTGGCGCAGGTTGGCCAGCCAGCTCGGTCTTTTGGTTGCCGCGCCCGATGGCCATCCCTCGGTCGTCGGGTTTGCCGGCATGTGGGTGCAGGTGGACGAGGCGCACATCGCCACCATCGCAACGCACCCGGATTGGCGCAGGTGCGGCATTGGCCAGCGCATCCTGCTGGCGCTGCTGCGCGAGGCGCAGCGCCGCCGCGCGCAGAGCGTGACGCTGGAGGTGCGCGTTAGCAACCTGCCCGCCCAGCGCCTCTACCAGAAGTATGGATTTCGAGAGGTGGGCCGGCGCAGAGCCTACTATCAGGACAATCGCGAAGA
>DAOTYZ010000102.1:0-4725 GCA_034434555.1 Candidatus Roseilinea sp. | reverse complement strand
TGGGAGTGCTAGAATGCAGCCCTACCTGGGCGGTTAGCTCAGCTGGTTAGAGCGTCCGCCTTACACGCGGAAGGCCGGGGGTTCGATTCCCTCACCGCCCATGTTTATTCCAAGCCGGCAGGCACCTCAACGATCATCGTGCCGGCGACCAGGTCCACAGCGCGAACGACCTCGCGCAGCGCCGGCAGCAACAGTTGGCCGCTGGACCCTTGCACCACATACACGTCGTTGCTGCCCGTGCGCAATACTTCGCTCAGCCGACCGATTTCTTCACCCGAAGCGCGTAACACCCGCAGGCCGATCAACTGGTGAGGGTAATACTCCCCACAGGGCAATGCGGGCAAATCCGCCAACGCGACCAGGACGGCGGCGCCGCGCAGCGCCTCGGCGTCGTTTCGGCTGGCGACGCGCTCTAGCCTGAGCAACAACGCGCCCTGGTGCGGGCGACGAGAGAGCACGCGGTATGGCTGCTGGCCATGGCCAAAGTACACGCGCTGAACAACGGATAGAAGCTCCTCGTAACCGGGCGCGGGCTGAACTTTGATTTCGCCGGCGATGCCGTGAGGGCGAGTGACTTTGCCCACGGCGAGGAGCTTCTGCGCAGAGGACACAGGTTCAGCCAGGGCGCTGGGATTCGGCGATGTCTAGCACGACGCGCCGGCGCGAGCGCGACGCGGCGATCCGCAAGAGGACGCGCAGCGCGTTCGCCAGCCTGCCCTCGCGCCCAATCATCCGCCCCATATCTTCGGGCGAGACGCGCAGTTCTAGGAAGACCGTGCTACGGTCGGCAGACGATGTAACCTGCACGGCGTCAGGATGATCAACGATCCCTTTGGCGACGTATTCCACCAAGTCGGCCAAAGGTCTGGTCGTATCCTTGCTCCTCGGCGCGCGCCTCATTCAGAGGTCACCTCAGCCGGCTGGGCCTTCTTCGGCTTAGGGGCGGGCTTGATGCCGATGCGCGTCCGTGGGCTAATCGCGGCGGCTGCTTCGGCCCACGATTGGGCCTCGGCCTTGAGCGTTTCTAGGGCTTCGCCTTTCTTCAACCGCTCAAAGCGCGCCAGCGTGCCTGTTTTGCCGAACAATTGCTTCACGGCATCGCTAGGTTGGGCGCCTACGTTTAGCCAGTGCCAGGCCCGCTCTTCGTTGACGAGCACGGTCTCCGGCTGCGTGCGCGGGTTGTATCGGCCGATGACCTCTATGAACGCGCCGTCGCGAGACCTTTCCTTGTCACAAACCACGATGCGATACGTTGGCTGCTTTTTAGAACCCATTCGGCGTAGTCGGATTCGAACCATCTTATGCTCCTTAAACTGCTTATCTCTTTTTGCTGATGCCCATCAGTCCGCTCATCATGCGCAGGCGCGGATTATTCGCCAATTGCTTCATCATGCGCTGGGCTTCTCGGAACTGCGTAAGCAACTGATTCAGCTCCTGTACGGTTGTGCCGCTGCCTTTGGCGATGCGCCGCTTACGCGAGGCGTTCAGGATGCTTGGGTTGCGACGCTCCGCCGGCGTCATCGAGCAGATCATCGCCTCTACGCGCTTGAATTGACGCTCGGTCATCTCCGGGGAAATCTGCTTGGTCACGTCCTTGAGGCCGGGGATGAGCGCCAACAGCTCGTTCAGCGGACCCATCTTCTTGATCTGGCGCATCTGGGAGAGGAAGTCCTCCAGGTCGAAGCTGGCCGTGAGCATCTTCTCGGCGGCTTTGGCCGCCTCGCGCTCGTCGAACTGCTGCTGGGCCTTCTCGATCAAAGTGAGCACATCGCCCATGCCCAAGATGCGCGAGGCCAGTCGATCGGGATGAAAAGGCTCGATGGCATCGGGCTTCTCGCCGGTGCACAGAAACTTGATCGGCACATTGGTCACGGCGCGCATGGAGATGGCAGCGCCGCCGCGCGCGTCGCCATCTACTTTGGTCAGGATGAGGCCAGTGAGACCAACGCGCTTATTGAACGTATCGGCAATGTTCACCGCTTCCTGACCGGTCATCGCGTCGGCCACGAGTAAGACCTCGGCCGGCTTGGTGATGGCTTTGATCTCTTCCACCTCGCGCATCATCGCGTCGTCAATTTGCAAGCGGCCAGCCGTGTCAATAATCACCACGTCGAGCGCCTTTTGCACCGCTGATTGGAGCGCGTGCTGGACGACTTGCTGCGGAGGCGTCTGCGTGCCCTCAGAGAAGACGGGGATGCCGATCTGTTTGCCGAGGGTTTCGAGCTGGGTGATGGCAGCCGGGCGGTAAATGTCTGCTGCGACGAGCATCGGCCGGCGGCCGTTGTTGCGCAAGCGCAGCGCCAGCTTCGCTGCGGTCGTCGTCTTGCCGGACCCTTGCAAGCCCACCAGCAGGATGACGTGTGGCGACGGGCCGCCCAGGTCGAGCTTGCCTCCTTCGCCCAGCGTGCGCAGCAGCTCCTCATGCACGATCTTGACGACTGCCTGGCCGGGCGTCAGGCTCTTGTGCACCTCCGCGCCGACGGCGCGCTCGCGCACGCGCGCGAGGAAATCCTTGACCACGCGGAAGTTTACGTCGGCCTCCAGGAGCGCCACGCGCACCTCGCGCAGCGCAGCGTCCACGTCCTGTTCGGTCAGGATGCCGCGCTTGCCGAGCCGGTCAAAGATGGCCTGTAACTTGTCGCTGAGCGCCTCGAACATGCAATTTTGGGCGCGTTATTCTACCTTAAATTCGCACCACCTCGGCCACGCGCAAAGCGCACTCCGGGGAAGCGTAGAGTTCACGGCCTACCTGAGCAAACGCGCTGCGGACGTAAGCCAGCGCTGCGCCGGCTGCCGCGCTGGTGACTTGGCCGACCGGCTCGCCGCGCTCGTCAGAGAGTGCCGCGCCGGCAGCGATCGGCGCGCTGGCCGTCAAGCGCACCAGGCGTTTGGCAATTTGCCCGCGGCTTTCCATGCGCGCCAGCACTTCCTGGCCGGTGTAGCACCCTTTGGCAAAGCTGACCGCGCTCCACAAGCCAGCTTCCAGGGGAAGGTAGTCCTCGTTGATCTCGTTCGGGAAGAGCGGATAGCCGTGCGCGATCCGCCAGGCGTCGAAGTCCTGAGCAGGGCGCGCCTCAGCGGCATCGTCCAGACCTTGCGACAGCAGAAGCCAATCCAGGCCCAGCGCGCGCGGCGCGCGCAGAAAGGTGAGCGAACCACCAGCAGGCAGACACGAGGTCTGGTGGGCATATTCGGGCAGGTCGTGCGCCGGCTCGTCCGCGCCCCAGTGCGCACAGATCGCCCGCGCCGCTTGATCGTCCAATCCCCACAGCCGACCCAGCGCCGACTCGTCCTGAACTTGAACATCGTCATTGAAGAAGATGTACTTCCTCAGCCAACGCACCACTTTCTCCTGGTTGCCGCCGCCGCCGAGCAACAGCGCCGACGTCTCGAAGGCCAGGACGAACAGATAATCCACCATACGCCCGATCGGCGTAGCGAGCACGGCGGGCTTGCCCTCGCCGGCGCGGAGCGCGCGCAGATCGGCCGTGGAGATGCGATGCAAGAAGTCTAATCGCCCGCTGCCCAGCAAGCGAATGCGACTAAAGACGGAAGACAAGTCGAACAACGGCATGGGAGGATCAACGCGCCGACTGCCCACCGGTCAGCCAATCCTCCAGCCGCCAGCGACATCGAGCGGAGAGGGCGACGGTGTATTGTCGGATTACCGCAGCGAGCGAACGGCCGCGCAGCGCGGGATAGCGCCTTTCATCGAGCAACCCTGCCTCATCCCGCCACGCGGCCAACCGTTTCACAAGCTGGCGATGCGAACCTTCAAAGTCGGCCCAGACGTTCTCAAAGGGGCGCGGGTCGGGCTGAATCGCGTCGGCTTCGGGATCACCAGGCAGGCGAAGCCCCTGGCCACGCTCTGCGCGAAAGAGCAGCGTGATCGCGTGCGAGTGCCACAGGGCGATGTATGAAAGCACATCTTTGACCGAGCATTCGCCCACCGCGCCCGGCACGTCCATCTGTGCGGGGGTCAAGCGGCGGAGCAGCGCGCTCAGATCGGCCCGCTCCTGTTCGATCTCCGCGATAAGTTTGGACGTGGTCACGGCATTAGGCCTCCTCACCATCTTAACGTCAGTTCGGGAGTCGGAGTGATCCGCTTTAAATGATAGTATCCTGGATAGCGCTGCCGAAGCGCGCGGGGGCATTCACACGCAATGCCGCTCGCCCAGAGCGCTGCGGAGTCATCCGGGCGGTCGCCGCCCCTGTCATTCTTCACTGACGTTAGAATGACAGTGAGGCAGGCGTTGAGCGAGCGCTTGGCGTGACAGACTGGCATGGCGAGCGAGCGGCCCACGCCCCTACTGTTAAATGCACCCGACACACCCGCGCTCACACTGCCAGCGTTACAATTCACTTGCTTGATCGCCCTATCTGCCCGGCCGGCGATAGGCCGGCAACCACCCCGCGATCCATATCGCGCTCGCCAATAGTGCGCGCGTGAGTTCACGCTGTGAGGAGACGAAAGCGATGCACACACCCATGCAGAACCCCTTCGGCGCGCTCGCCGAATTCGATACCAGTGATGGCAAAGTCCGCTTCTACAGCCTGGAGGCCCTGGAGAAACAAGGCATTGGCCAGGTCAGCCGATTGCCGTTCTCGATCAAAATCATGTTGGAGCAGGCGCTTCGCCAATGCGACGGCTTCGCCATCACCGAAGATGACGTGGTGCGCCTGGCGCAGTGGCAACCCGCCGAGGTTCAAGCTGCTGAGCTGCCC
>DAOTYZ010000101.1:0-8116 GCA_034434555.1 Candidatus Roseilinea sp. | reverse complement strand
GGGGTAGCCGGCTGCTCGCCAGACGTCCACCTGTGCGCGGATGGCGTTGACCAGCGGCACCTTGCTGGGCCGGCGTCCAGGGACGATGATCGCCGGCTGATCAGGGTCCGGGTTGCGCTGGCGATGGCGGCTGGGCTCCTCCCAGGGCAGGAAGAGCGGCTGGAGCGCGCCGGCGTTTTGCTCAGTGAGCCGGAAGGCCATCGGCTACACCTCCACCGTCACCACCGTCGTGGTGTCCACGCCGAAGACGTCAATCACCTTGACGCCGATCTGGTGCCGGCCCGCTGTCTGATAGCGCCAGCCCAGGTCGGAGCGGGTCTTGAGCGCGCGATCCTTGCGGGTGCGAAAGTCCTGCCAGTGATGCTCAAAGGGCTTGTCGGGGGCATACTCGAAGTCCACCGCCCAGAAGTCAATGAAGTCGAACGGCGAGCGGACGGCCCGCTCGCGCAGGGCGGCCAGCTCCTTCTCCGGCGCCTCGGCCAGCGCCGGGCTGAAGTGGACCAGCTCGACATCCATCCTGCCATCGGCGACGACCGCGCGGGCCTCCAGCGCGCCGGCCTCGAAGAACTGCACCGCGTCGCGGTTCGGCTCCATGATCTCGCGCGGGATGTACTTCAGCTTGATCGCCAGGCCGGCCTCGGCCTCGACCGCCGGCTTGCGGCGCGAAAGCTCCATCTCGAACTCCCAGGCCAGGCAGTGCAGCGCGCGCCCGCCGGCGGCGCGCGCGGCCTGGGCGACCGCCATCAGCTCGTCGTAGCTGAATATGCCGTCAATCTGGTCCACGTGGACGAAGGCGCCGTTCTTCCTGCCGTGCAGGAGCGGATGCGGTGGGTTGGCCAGCCGGTCGGCCTTGTAGAAGCGCAGGACGACCCGGCGGTGTTCCTCGTCAGCGCCCTTGAGCCGGTCAAGCTGCCACCACTGGCGCTCGTAGCGGCCCAGGTTATATACGTCGAAGGAGCGATAGGGCTTGCTGGCGGCGTGCAGCTCGCGCTGGACCTGGATCAGGCGCTTGCGGCTGGTGTGGATGGCGTAGCGGCCCAGGTCAACCCCGATCCAGCGCCGGCCCAACTTCTCCGCCACCGCCAGCGTCGTGCCAGAGCCACAGAAGAAGTCTGCAACAAGGCTAGATTCACTGGAAGAGGCTAAAACAATTCGCCTTAAAAGAGCTTCCGGCTTTTGAGTCGCAAATCCACATATCTCATTATGAGAGTGTCCTATAGATGCTATATCTGACCACCAGTCTTCTGGCACTTTACCTCGTTGATCTAACCTCAATAGATATTCATCCGATTTCTTTCCAGTGAGTGTAGTGCGCCCAGTTGCCAAATTAGATTTTTTATAAGAAATTCTTATCTGGTCTATATTAAAAATAAAGCCATTTGACTTTGAGTATCTTAGAATAGTATCATGCTTATCTGGAAAATCTCTGCTTTGATTTGAAGGACCAGTATAACACCATACAATTTCGTTTCTAAAATTATTTTTACCAATTATTTCATCTAAAATCGATCTAAGATAGTAAGCCACTCGCCAATCACAATGCACATAGATGCTCCCCCGCTCACTAAGCAACTCGCGCATCAGCGTCAGGCGCTCATACATCATGTGCAAGTAGGAATCGGTCCCCCTGCCCCAGGTGTCGCGGTAGGCCACTGCCTCCAGGATGGACTGCTCCTTCTCCAGAGAGTCCCCCTCGTCGCCGATCTGCACGTTCATCGTGAAGTCAGCGCCGACGTCGAAGGGCGGGTCAATGTAGATCAGGTCAATCTTGCCGCAGAATTGCTCCAGCAAGGCCGCCATCACCAGCTTATTGTCGCCCCAGATCAGCATTTTGCGCCAGTCGTCGCGGTGGGCGCTTTGGCGAAAGGCTGCTTCGTCGAAGGGCAGGCCGAGCTGGCGGGCCTCGGCCTTGCGCGCGTCGCGCGGCTGGTCAATTGTCTCGATGCGCTGGAGCGGCAGCGGGGACTTGGGCAGGTGGACGGGCCGGCGGTTGCCGTATTCGTCATACTTGCCCTCCCAGACCAGCTCGGTCTTCATGCGCGAGAGCGGGTGGGGGTTGTGCGGGCCGTAGGTGGTCATGGAGAGCTCCTTTGCTGAGAATATAAAAAGAGACTTAGATTGCTTATCTATACTTTAGCATCTCATCCACTGTTATTTTAATATCTTTAGCTATTCTTTGTAATAAGATAGGTGAAATATCACGACCTTCATGAAACGGCAAAGTTGTACTGCGGCCATCTGGATGCCGATATTGTTTATGTGAGCCTCTCTGGCGCACTTCTACGAAGCCGAGCCGTTCTAAAATCTTTGCAACCTCGCGTGGTTTGAGAACAGGATATTTCGCCACAATTGCTATTGTAGCACTATCGTCTGCGTTCCCACAAACTCGGTCTCGAACTCCGGCTCGCCGTCCTCAAGCAGCATTGCGATCACTTCACGAAGGTTTTTTTGTAGTTCGTCAAGCGTCTCCGCTTGTGTGTGTGCACCGGGGAAGCCTGGCACATAGCCAACATATAGGCCTGTTTGGAGGCATTTCTCAACGACTGCCGAGAAGGTTCTCATCATCCTTGCTCTACGTCGGGGCCTCTCGCCCCGCTTGACTAGGGAGTTCGACTCAACCAGCGTTCGCACAAAACTGCGCAGGCGGTATCGTGGGGCGTGCCCACACTGTTTTATTATAACGTCAGTTTTGCAGTTGAGTACATTCACCGATAGGGGCAACCCGCAACCAAAGCCATGCTGCCAAGGAAGATGAGTTTATAGAGGGTGGGCGACGGCACTGCCGTCGCCCACCCAGAGCGTTTTGCCCCTATCTATGAATGCGCCCGAATGCTCGGGTGCGTTCACGAATAGGGGCGATCGTTTGGCGCGTCATGCCGAGCAAACGCTCGCCCAACAAAAGCCCAACGGCATCACCAAGGCCACACCCCGTGTCATGCTGAGCGCAGCAAAGCTTCTAAAATACCGCCCGACTAAAGCCCCTCTAACACCCTGCCTGAGCGACCCTCCAGCCAACTACGGCTGTCGCTTGGGGTGACATGGTGAGCAAGGCGCCAGTGCCCCCGCGTGATCACCACCAGCCACGCTGTGTAGTGCCATCTGCCGGCCCGTTGCCTAGGCCGCCCCGCAGCAACTTGGTTCGCCGCCAGCTTAGATTCTTCGCTTGCGCTCAGAATGACAGGGTGAGGCAGGGTGCTGGTGATCCCGTGCGCTCACCACTGATCACGTCAAGCATATCCGCCCCAAATCGTGAATGCACCCATCTAAACTGAGGTTAGGTACAATTCGCCCCATGGGCAGCCCGCAGAATTCGGAAAAGATCTACCTGACGCGCGAAGGCGCGCAAAAGCTGCGCGACGAATTGGCCTATCTACGCGACGTGAAAAGGCCCGAACTGGCCGAGCGCTTGCGTTTCGCTATTCAGCAAGGTGATCTCTCGGAGAATGCGGACTACACCGCAGCGAAGGAAGAACAAGGCTTCCTCGAAGGCCGCATCCTGGCCTTGGAGCGCATGCTGGCCGACTGCATCATCCTTGACGAGGATACACAGGAGTCGGGCGAAGTTCGGCTCGGCAGCCGAGTGACGGTGATCGAAGACGGCTTTGAGGACGAGGAGACGTTCCAGATCGTCGGGCCGGCGGAGGCCGATCCGATGAACGGCCGCATCTCCAACGTGTCGCCGCTGGGCCAAGCCCTGCTCGGCAAGCGCGCAGGGGCCAAGGTGCGCGTGGTCACACCGGCAGGCGTCACCGTCTTTAAGATCGTCGCCGTTCAGTAGCGCGCTAGCTGATCAAATCCAAAACGCGATAATACAGCCCGGCCAAGGGCAAGAACCACGGCTTGCCATGATACAAGCCGGCCGGCGCAGTGGGGAAGGGTAACCTAAAGAGCGGGTTATCTATCTTCTCCCCGCTGATCTGGCGGGCCACGCATGCGCCCAGATAAGAAAGCATGGCCACGCCATGCCCGCCGCAGCCTAGCGCATAGTGCAACCCTTCAGGCGTCTGGCCGGCGTGTGGCAGTAGGTCAAACGTGAAGCCCAGCGTGCCGCCCCACGCATAGGCGATGCTGACCTCGCCCAGCTCAGGATATACCTCCAGCATGCCGCGCCGCAGGATCGCGGCGCTCTCGCGCACGGTGCTTGGCGTCTCCGGCATAAAGCCGGCCCGCCCGCCGAAGATCAGTCGGTTATCGGCAGACAGGCGGAAGTAGTAGAGGAAGTGCTTGGTGTCGAACATCATCCGCCGTTTTGGGCTGAGGCGCGCCGCCACTTCCGCCGGCAGCGGCTCCGTGGCGATGATGTATGAGCCGATCGGGATGATCCGTCGCTGAAGCCAGGCTGTTAGGCGGTCGGTATATCCGTTCGTCGCGATCAGCACGTGGTCGGCGCGCAGCGTTCCCTGTGATGTAGCGAGCGTGAAGTGGCCATCGGTGGACTTGGCGATCTCCGTCACGCGCACGCGCTCGAACAAGCCGGCGCCGGCGCGCTCAGCGGCTTGGGCCAGGCCGATCACGTATTGCGCTGGGTTCACGCCCGCGCTGGCCTCGTCCACCAGCCCACCGTGGTAAAGCGGTGAGCCGATCTCCTCGCTCAGGCCCGCTTTATCCACCAGCCGCACCGGATGGCGAAATTGGGTTTGGAGCAGCTCGGCTTCCTTCTCCAGGCCGGCGACATGCGAAGGCTTGTAGGCCAGCTCGATGTGCCCGCAGCGCCGAAAGTCGCAGGCGATGCCCTCGCTGCGAATGGCCTGCTCGACATAGTTGATCGCATCCAGCGACAGACAGAACAGGTCGCGGGTCGTCTCCAGCCCCAGTTGCTTCACCAGCTTGCCGGCGCTGGACTTCAGGCCGGTGAGCACCATGCCGCCGTTGCGCGAGCTGGCGCCCCAGCCGATCGTCCTGGCTTCGCACACAGCCACATGCGCGCCGCGCCGCGCCAATTCTCGCGCCGCGGAGAGGCCGGTATATCCGCCGCCGACGATGGCGACGTCCACCCGCGCCGGCAGCGTTTGCGGGGATGGGTGCCAGTCGGGGATCGTCTCCAGCCAGAACGCCGATTCTTTCATCGCAAGTAGCCGAAGTATATGCGGTCGCCCGCTTCGTTGGGTGTATTTACCAACAGGGGCAACCGCTGGTAGGCTGCCGACGGATGAAAGTTATCCGTAGCGGGTGGGTGACGGCACTGCCGTCGCTCACCCAAGGTTCTTCCCCTGGCTGTGAATGCGCCCGCTTAATTGGGCAGGGCAAACGCATACAGGCGCTCGCGGGTGACGACGTAGAGCAGGTTGCCGATGCGATCGAGCGAGAGGTCTTCGGCGTTGATGAACTCGTCGTTCTGACCGCGATACTGACGGATGAACTGGCCGGACTTGCTCAGGACGACGATCGCGCCGTTGGCGGCGTCGAGGATAAAGGCGTTGCCTTGGGTAGAGTCATCGCCGCTGAGCGTGATCGCAACCGGCCGGGTCAGGCTGCCATCGGGCAGGTCGTTGTAGATGAACGGCTGTGGCTGGCGGTTAAAGTACTTCAGCACGGCGCCGTTCTTGAGCAGGACGTAAACCGCGCCGTCAATGGCGAAGTCCAGGCTTTCTTTGAGCGGGTTATAGGGCGAGCGGAAGTAAGGGGCGATCGCGCTCATCTGGTCGCCGGCCAACCGATAACGCCAGATTTGGCCAACCGTTGCATCGAGCAAATAAACGGTGTTGTTGTATAGCGCGCCGGCTTGGACCTGGGCCGGCGCGGCGTCGGCGCTGACCGGCAGTGGCATCGGCGCGGCGCGACCGGTGGCCGAGCTGTATTCGTAGATGCGGCCGGTGCTGAAGAGGATGGCGCCCTCGGTGCGCCACCGCCTATCCATCGTTGTGGCCCAGACCACGTCGGCGATCGGCGCATTGGCCAATTGACCGTCGTCGAGGCGCAGGCTGACCTTTCTGCCGATGGTCGCAGAGCGTTCGGCGTTGAGCACGTAATAGTCTGCGGTGTTGTCGGCCAGGTTAAGGACATACGCCCCCAACGCGGCGGCGGCCAGCCGGCGCGGCGCACTGCCGCCCAGTTCGGCCAGCAGCGTTGGCTGGACGCGGGTCACGCGGTTGATCGCGTCCAGGCGGGCGCGCGCTTCGGCGCGCGCAGCGTCAAAATAGGCGCGGTCGTCCGGATGGCGGGCCTCGTACTCATCCATGACCTCCAACGCGAGCGCCCATGCTTGCCTGGCCTGGGCTGGGCTGCTGGCGGCCTGGGCGGCGGCGACTTGGGCTTCGGCCTGATTGCGCAGGCGCAGCCGCTCGGCCTCGCCGCTGAGTTGTAAGTAGAGCGCAGCCGTAGCCACGCCGACGACGATGGGGATGAGCACGGCGATCGCAGCGAGGGCGAAAGTTGTCCCGTGCGCGTGGCTCACCGGCTTTGTGGCCGGCGCTTCGGGTAACAGGCGCGCGCCGAACGCGGCCAGCGCCCGGCGCACGGCTCCTGCGGCGCGGCCGAACGTCTCCATGGCGGTGGATTGGTCGGCAGAGGGGGACGGGCGGGCCGCTTGCGATGACGCGCTGGCTTGGGTCGAGGCCCGTCGCTTGATCGCCGGCCCATCAGCAGGTGCTGGCTGAGCAGTCTGCGGCCCGCTGGCCGAAGGCGCGGGCGCAGTCGGCGCGTCGTCCACCGAGATCGCCAGCCCGATCATCTGCCCGCGCTTGATGTTAGCGTTGAGGTAGCCGGCCACCATCCGTGCGTCGCCCTTGCCCATGCAAGCTTTGACCAATCCGCTGTCCGCGTCTAACGTCGAGCGCGCGCCGGTGAGCACGAACACGTCGCCGGCCCGCAGGGCAAAATGGCTGAAGCGCACATCCACTACCGGTTGGCTGCCAACCGGCGGCGCTTTGAGATCGGCGATCACCTCGAACGCGCCGGATGCAGCGCGGGCGTAGGCGATCGCCGGGCCGGCTTGGGCGATGATCAGGCTGTTGCCTGTGAGCAGCGCGCAGCTCAACGAGCCTTCCAGCCGCTGGCCCAGCGGCAGCCCCTGGCTGAGCTGTCGGGCGCGCTCGCCGGCCAGCTTGATCGCCAAGCGCAGCGCAGAGGTGAAGCCACCCGGTGCGCGGGCAAATCCATCGCTCATCACGCGGATGATGTCGGCACAGGTGGATGGCGAGGCACTCGGCAGGTCGAGGAAGATGAACAGCGTCCCACCCTCGCGCGCCAACTGCCGGACGGCTGCCTGGGGCGTCTCGCCCAGCTCTTCGCCGTTGATGACGTGGACGTGGGCATGGGAAACGCGAATCATGTTGGCTTACGCATCGCTTGCGACCATTCGACGAAGCGCAGCTTCGTCAATGATCGGCACGCCGAGCTGCTGCGCTTTGGTCAACTTGCTGGCGCCGGGCGCATCCCCGACGATTAAATAGCTGGTCTGCCGGCTGACGCTATCGGTCACCTTGCCGCCTTGCGCCTCGATCCAAGCCGCGATCGCCTCGCGCGGCTGGGAGAGCGTTCCTGTGATGACAAAGATGCGACCAGTGAGCGCGCCGCTGGTCTCAGCGCGAGGTTGCTGGCGTGGGTCAACGCCGACGCGCTTGAGCTTCTCGATCAGCCGGCGGGTGCTCTCGCGGTTGGCCCACTCGCAAATGCTTTCGGCGATCACCGGACCCACGCCCTCGATCTCCTGGAAGGCTTGTGGCCCCTCGGCAGCAGCCGTCAACAGGGCATCCAGGCTGCCGAATCGCTCGGCCAGGGCGCGCGCGGCCACTTCGCCGACATGGCGGATACCCAGGCCCACCAGCAAGCGGGCGAGTGGTTGTTGTTTAGACGCAGCGATTGCGTCCAGCAATTTTTGGGCTTTGCGCTCGGCGAACTTCTCCAGCCCGAGCAAATCTTCCTTCCTAAGCGCGTAGAGGTCGGCCACATCGCTCACCAGGCCGGCGTCAATGAGCTGGGCTGCGATCTTCTCGCCCAGGCCGACGATGTCCATTGCGTTGCTCCCCACGAAGTGGCTAATCGCGCGGTCGAGCCGGCCCGGACAATCGTCATTGGGGCAATACAGGGCGACCTCGCCAGGCCGCCGGATCAGCGCCGTGCCGCAAAATGGGCAATGCGTAGGTGGGGTAATCGGTTGCTCTGCTCCGGTTCGCGC
>DAOTYZ010000100.1:0-16003 GCA_034434555.1 Candidatus Roseilinea sp. | reverse complement strand
GCGACTGCGATGGCCGGTCGCACGTCATCCGTCCAGGGAGACGAGCAGGCAACGATGACTCCCTCAGAAGGCCATGCGCCGAGTGATGCACAGGAAGAAGCATTAGGGCCACTGGTGCCGTTGGAGTGGCAGTTGGCGGAGGAGTCACCAACCGATGGGCCGGCAGCGAACAAAGATCTACAGTTCGACAGGTTATCCATCCAGATGAAGCAACCGGCTGGACAGCGCCTAAAGCGCTCGAGGCGCGCCGCCGACCTCGGCCGGCCCAGAACGATCCCCGTAGCAAGCGCGCGCGAACAACAGATTGTCGCGCGCTATGAGCAGGCGATCGCCCACGCGCATGCCGACCAACTTGACCGAATCATCGCTGAGTTGGAGCAGATGCGGGCAGCGCAGCCGGCCGACCGGACCGTATATGAATTGCTCGGCATGGCCTACACGCGCAAAGGAGATTTGGGGGCAGCGCTGGAGGCCTACCGTCACGCGATGACCCTGGCAGCCGATAAGCGATAATCCCGCCCTGGAAACTTTCAGAGGAGCACACACCTGT
Source organism: Candidatus Roseilinea sp. (assembly GCA_034434555.1). Classification (GTDB taxonomy): domain Bacteria; phylum Chloroflexota; class Anaerolineae; order J036; family Brachytrichaceae; genus JAAFGM01. The sequence goes on along the minus strand of DAOTYZ010000100.1, from coordinate 15,453 downwards.
TCACCATGGAAAGGACGCTTATCATCATCAAGCCAGACGGCGTACAGCGCGGGCTGGTGGGCGAAGTCATCAAGCGCTTTGAAGCGCGCGGTCTGCGCATCGCCGGCCTCAAGCTGATGCAGATCTCCCGCGAACTTGCCGAAGCGCACTACGCGGAGCACCGCGGCAAGCCCTTCTTCGAGGGCACCGTGCAGTTCATCACCTCTTCGCCGGTGGTCGTGATGTGCCTGGAAGGGCCAAACGCGATCGCGGCGGCCCGCCAGACGATGGGCGCAACGCGCCCGACCGAAGCTGCGCCGGGCAGCATCCGCGCCGACTTTGGACTGGACATCTCGCGCAATATCGTGCACGGCAGCGATGGCCCTGAGACTGCCGCGCGCGAGATCGCGCTTTACTTTAAACCAGAGGATCTGATTAGCTATCAACGCGCCGGCGACGTCTGGTTGAAGGAATGACCGCTAAAGCGCGCACCCGCTTTGCGCCATCCCCAACCGGCGAGCTGCATATCGGCGGCGTCCGCACCGCCATCTTTAGCTGGCTGCTGGCCAGGCACACGGGTGGCGAGTTTTATATTCGCATCGAGGACACCGATCGGGAGCGCTACGTGCCCGGCGCGACTCGCCGCATCCTCGAAGCCTTCGATTGGCTCGGCATTGACCTGGACGGCGGGCCTGATCATGATGAGCTGCGCGCCATGCCGAGCAACGAGGACTATCCCGGCGCGCTGGACGATGGCGAATACAAAGGCATCCCAGGGCCATTCGTCCAGTCTCAGCGCCTACACCTATACAAGCAGTGGGCTGAGTGGCTGGTCGCGCATGGCTATGCCTATCGGGCTGCTGAGACGCCGGAAGAACTGGGCCGCATGCGGGCCGAGGCCCAGGCGCGCAGGCAGACCTTCGTCTTCCGCGAGGAGATGCGCCTGCGCACGGATGTAAGACCCGACGAGCCGCACGTCATTCGCATGCGCGTGCTGCCGCGGGATGGTCAAACCGAGTTTGACGATCTGATCAGAGGTCACCTGACCTTTGACAACGCTCAGGTGGACGACCAGGTGCTGCTCAAGATGGACGGTTTCCCCACCTATCATCTGGCTGTGGTGGTGGACGATCATCTCCAAGGCGTCACTCACGTGCTGCGGGGGGATGACTGGCTGCCCAGCGCGCCAAAACATGTGCTGCTCTATCGCTACTTCGGATGGCCGGAGCCTCGTTGGGCGCATCTGCCCAACGTGCTCGGCACCGACGGCAAAAAGCTCAGCAAGCGCCATGGCGCGCAGAGCGTGTTCGAGTTCCGCGACCAGGGCTATCTTCCGGAAGCGCTGATTAACTTCCTGGCGTTGCTCGGCTGGGCGCCGGGGGGCGGCGACGAACAAAACGTCTTCACCCGCGATGAGCTGACCGCCAAGTTCTCCATAGAGCGCGTGGGCAGCTCGCCGGCAACCTTCGACTACAACAAACTTGATTGGCTGAACGGCGTGCACATCCGCAGGCTGAGCGATGCAGATCTGGCAGAGCGGCTGATCCCCTTTTTGGAGCGCGCCGGCATTTGTGTAGATTCGCCCGCTCGCTGCGAGCTGTTGCTGAAGATCGCGCCGCATATCAAGGAACGCCTGAAGAAGCTCACCGACGCCGCGCCGCTGGTTGACTTCTTCTTCGCCGACATCTCCACGCCGCCGATGGATGCCCTGATCGGCCCGAAGATGGATCGCCAATCCTCTCTGGAGGCGCTGCGAGCGACTTATCGGTTAGTGGAGTCGTGTGAGCCGTTCGAGGATGCGCCGCTGGAGCAGGCCATGCGCGCGCTGTGCGCCGAGCTTCGGCTTAAGCCCACCCAGCTATTCACCATCGTGCGCAACGCCGTCACCGGCAAGCCAGTCACGCCACCCTTGTTCGCCACGATGGCCATCCTCGGGCGCGAGACCTGCCTGACCCGCCTGGCGCGCGCGATCAGTTGCTTGCAGTCGCCGGGCGAATGATGGGCTGCTCTCTCCCCTGGGTGATCGTTCGGATTGCCCAGGCTGCGTGTTCACGCACGATAGGCTCTTCGTCCTCCAAAAGGCGGCGCAGCAGCGGCAGCACCTCCTCGCTGCCCCAATTGCCGGCGGCGACGCAGGCATTGCGCACCAGGCCGCGCCGCTTCGCGCGCAATATCGCTGTGCCCTTGAACCAACGATTGAACGCAGCCCGGTCGAGTTGGAGGAGGTCGAGCAAACGCGGCGCAACGCGGTTGACATCTGGCGGGTAGAAGGCCCTGGCCAGAGGAGAGGACGAGGGCCGCGAGAAGCGCCGCACATACGGGCAAACGTCCTGGCACACGTCGCAGCCGAACACCCAATTGCCCATCAGCGGGCGCAGCGGCTCCGGGATGCTGTCTTTGAGTTCAATCGTGAGGTACGAAATGCAGCGGCGCGCGTCCAGCACGCCGGCTGTCGGGAAGGCGTCGGTCGGACAAGCGATGAGGCAGCGGACGCAGCGCCCGCATCCGCAGAACTGTTCGTCCCCTGACCGCTGTCCATCAGTTGATTCCTCAGCCAACGCTTCGCTGATGAACACAGCGCCCAGGAAGAGGTAACTCCCGCGCTTGCGGTGGATCAAGCAGGTGTTTTTGCCGATGAAGCCCAAGCCGCAGCGCTCGGCCCAGGCGCGCTCCAGCACCGGGCCGGTATCCACGTAGGCGCGCGACTCTTTGGCCAACCACTCTCCGAAGGCGCGCAGCACCGGCGTGATCACGTCGTGGTAATCTGCGCCCCAGGCATAGCGCGCGATGCGCCCGCGCGCGGGATCGGTCAACAGCGCCATCGGCACAGCCAGCGTCTCGTAGCTGATCCCCACGATGACCACGGTGCGTGCGGGGGGCAGCACCTGGCGCGGATCCAACCGTCGCTCCGGCGCGCGGGCCAAATAGGCCATCTGGCCGTGGTAGCCGGCGCTCAGCCAGCGCATGAACTGTTCCGCGCCGGGCGCAGGGCCGACAGGCGCAAAGCCCACCAGATCGAAGCCCATCTCCAGCGCGCGTTCGCGCACCAATTCAGCGGTCAACATGGCGCGGCTTCATCCAGGTTCTCGATCTTCACCGCTGCCACCTGGTCGGCGGGTTGAAAGCCGAACACGCGCCCATAGAAGTAAAGCTCAGCTTCCAACGCCCGCTGGATATGCTCCGACTTGCGAAACCCATGTTGTTCGCCTTCAAAGGCCAGGTAGGCTGTCGGCACGCCCCTGTCGCGCAGCGCCCTGAACATCGCCTCGGACTGCGCCGGCGGCACCACAGGGTCATCCAGTCCTTGAAAGAAGATCACTGGCGCGCGGATGCGGTCGGCGAAGTAGCGCGGGGAGCGCGCGCGGTATTGCTCCTTGCAGGCAGGATAAGGGCCGATCAGCCCATCTAAGTAGTGCGACTCAAATTTGTGCGTTTCCTGCGCCAGCGCTTCGAGGTCGCTCACGCCGTAGTAGCTGGCGCCGGCATTGAACACGTCTCGGAAAGCCAGCGCGCACAGCGCGGTATATCCGCCGGCGCTGCTGCCGGCGATCATCAGCCGCTGCGGATCGGCCCAGCCCTGGGCGATGGCGTAGCGCGCGCCGCCTATGCAATCGTCCACATCCGCGATTCCCCATCGCCCGTTCAGGCGCCGGCGATAGGCACGACCATACCCGCTGCTGCCAGCGTAGTTCACATCGAGCACACCGATCCCGCGGCTGGTCCAAAATTGCACCTTCAGGTTCAGCCCGCAATGCGTCGCGCCGGTCGGTCCGCCATGACAGAGGACCAGGAGCGGCGGGCGCTCATCATCGGGCACAGTGGTATCGAGGTGCTTCGGCGCGTAGAAGAAGGCATACGCCTCCTCGCCCTCGGCAGAGGGAAAGCTGATGGGGGTCGCGATCGAGATGTACTCGGGATCAATGGGCACATCGCTCGCCCGCCTCAGCAGGGTGAATCCGCCCGTGGCCAGGTTCAACCGGACGACGCTCGGTGGCTGGGTGGGCGAGGTCGCGATGAAGGCGGCGTAGCCTTGGCTGGCGTTGATGCTGCTGATGGCCGTGTATGGTGACGGGATCACGCGCCACGCGCTATCGAGCAGGACCAGCGCATCGCTGCCCTGCTGTGTGTATCGGCACAGGATGAGCGAGGGGCCAACAAACGCATACGTGCGCATCCCTAAGACCCATTGCGGATCGCCGAATTCGGCGGGCATGGGGCGGAGGGCACGGCTATCACCCGCCTGCCAGCAATATAGATTCCACCACCCGCTCCGGTCGGAGACAAAGTGCAATCGGCCATCGGGTGACCACTCGGGCTGGAAGATAGATTCGTCGCGGCCGCCGGCGATGTGGCGCGGGTTGGTCAACGAGCCGTCTTCGGCCACGTCGGCCAACCACAGCATCGTGCCATCCCAAGGCATGTTGGGGTGATCCCAGGCCAACCAGGCCAGTTGTGTCCCGTCGGGGCTGAAGCGCGGCGAAGCACAGAAATCGCGCCCAGACCATAGCACCGTGCCTCCTTCAGGATCGCCATCGCAGCGCACGCTCACCAGCGCGTTGACCGGCGGGGCGCCTGACCTGTGATCTTCGCGCACGCAGATCAAGCGACGTCGTCGCACGTCCATCGTCGCGTCGGCGTAGCGCAGCTTGGCTGCGGATTCTGGCGTGATCGGGTAAGGCGCCGCGCCAGCACGTGCACAATAGAGGCGCTGATCTTTGTCGTTGGAGAAGTAGATCGTCCCCTCGTGCACCAGGAACGCCCCACCGCCGTATTCATGGACACGCGTGCGGACGCTGAAGGCGGGCGGCAGCACATCCACCGCGAGGCCATCGCGCCAGCAGACGAGCGCGTTGCGCCCACCCTCGGTTGGGCGACCCTCGACCCAATATATGGCGTCGCCGTCCATGCGCACCTCGCTCAGGCGGACGCTCTGGCCGGCGACCAAATCGGCCGTGATCGGGGAGCGCCATGTGCCGCACGGTGCAGCGGCCCGACGTTTTGTCATCCGCACAATCGGCTGAAGAGCGGTTTGAGCGCAGGGTAGGCCTCGCGGTATCGGGCGTATGCCTCGGCGTAGCGTGCGCGCACGGTGGGATCCTCGCTGGGTGCGGTGCGCGAGGTGACGCGGATGACCGCGTCGCACGCTTCGCGCGTATCCCGCCAAAGACCGATCCCCACGCCGGCCAGCAGCGCAACCCCGAACGCGCCGCCTTCGGTGGAGTTCACGAGCGTGATGTCTGCCTCGAAGATGTCGGCCAGCATCTGCCGCCATACGGCGCTGCGCGCCCCGCCGCCGGCGGCGCGCACCTCGCTCACCTTAAGCCCCAGCGCGCGCATCAGCTCAATCGAATCGCGCAGGCCGAAGCTGATCCCTTCCACGACTGCGCGGGCCAGGTGCGCCTGAGTATGCCGCAAGGTGAGGCCCACGAATGCGCCGCGCGCCAGCGGGTCGCGGTGTGGCGTGCGCTCACCGGTCAGGTAGGGGAGAAAGATCAACCCTTCCGCCCCGATCGGGACGGTTGCCGCGCTGCTTAACAGCGCGTCGTATGCATCGCCATTGTGGTTTACCGAGGCGAGTGCCGGATGTCCATTGGCGATTACATCACGGTGCCAGCGCAAGCTGCCGCCGGCGGAGAGCATGACCCCCATCAAGAACCAAGTCTCCGGCACGGCGTGGCAAAACAGCTCGATGGCCGTGTCTTGCATCTGGGGATAGTGTTCTACGGAGGCGAAGACCACGCCCGACGTGCCGAGGGTGACGTTCACGATGCCCTCGCGCACCGAACCCAAACCAACCGCAGCCGCAGGCTGGTCGCCGCTGCCGCCGACGATGGGCGTGCCGGCGGCCAGTCCGGTCTCCTGAGCGGCGGCCTGGCTGACGCGCGCGGTGACCACGTGCGATTCGGCGCACAGCGGTAGCCACGCGCGCGGGATATCGAACAGCCGGAGCAGCTCATCCGACCAGGTGCGACGCCGCACATCGAGCAACGCCATGCCGGTGGCGTCACCCACGTCGGTGGCGAACTCGCCGCTCAGCTTATAGCGGATGTAATCCTTCGGCAACAGCACATGGACGATGCGCGCATAGAGATTCGGTTCATGCTCGCGCACCCAGAGCAATTTGGGAGCCGTGTAGCTGGGATTGGGGAGGTTGGTGGCGAGCGCGCGCATGCGCGCCGGCCCACCCGCGCGTTCAATCATGGCCTCGCACTGCGCAGCGGTGCGCTGGTCGTTCCAGAGGATGGCCGGCCGCAGCACCCTTCCATCCCGATCAAGCAAGGTCAGGCCGTGCATCTGACCGCTGAGGCCGATGGCGCGCACGGCCGAGCCAGGGATGCCCGACTTTCCCAGGACTTGTCGGATGGCCTCAACACTGCCGCGCCACCAGTCCGATGGGTCCTGCTCACTCCACAGCGGTTGTGGCGTGCTAAGCGGATACTCGACGGTGGCGCTGGCGAGCGTTTCGCCAGATTCGTTGATCAGCAATGCCTTTACGGCGGTCGTGCCGAGGTCAATTCCCAGAAGTGCCATGGTTTCGAGTCCCTTGTTTGCGTTTTTGCTATGAGTTCAACGGCCGAGGTAGCGGCGGCCGATCTCGGCCAATTGTTTCTTCTCATTCTCCGTCAGGTCGGTGGGCACGGTGAGCATCACGCGCAGGTAGAGATCGCCGTATTCATCCGGCTTGTTCAGCTTAGGCATCCCGCGCCCGCGCAGGCGGATCAACGTGCCCGACGACGTGCCAGGGGGGACCTTCACGGCGATTGGGCCGGCCAGCGTATCCACCACAATCTCCCCACCTAGCATGGCCGTAAATGCGTTCACCTGGATGTCGCGGTAAAGGTCGTCCTCCCTTCGTTCATAGATTGGGTGCGGTTTGACCTCGACCACAAGATAGAGGTCGCCGGCCTGGCCGCGCGCGTTCTTGCCGCCCTGACCGCGCACGCGGATGCGCGAGCCGGTCTTCACGCCGCGCGGGATCTTGACCTCGATGGTCGGCTGGCCGCTGCGCTCAATCAGCCGCGACGTGCCGTGATATGCCTCCTCCAATGAGATCTCCACGCCTTGTTCAAAGTCGCGCGGTTGGCGAACGGTCTGCTGGCCGCTGAAAATCTCGCGGATAAACTCCGCCAGGTCAATATCTTCTCGGTAAGCGCGACCAGCCTGGCCGAAGTTGAAGGGAAACCCAGTCCACTGGCTCCAGTCGTAGTTGCGCGGGTCGCCCCCGGCTTGCTGATAGGCGCGGTAGCTGTTGCCCATCTGGTCGTAGAGCTTGCGCTTCTCCGGGTCGCCCAGCACCTCGTAGGCTTCGTTGATTTCTTTGAACTTCTCTTCAGCCTTCTTGTCGCCCTTATTGGCGTCGGGGTGGTATTGGCGGGCCAGCTTGCGGAACGCCTTCTTGATAGTCTCTTGATCGGCGTTGCGATCAACGCCGAGCACTTTGTAGTAATCTTTGTACTCCATACCCTACCGAAACTGTGCTCACCTCTCGTGCTGCCCAAGTCAAGAGTGTATCCTAGTGTAAAACTCGCGCGTTTGAGCGACGTTGACTAGAATGACCACGCCTTCTGAGACCGCATGACGAACCTGATCAACCGTGAGCTGAGCTGGCTGGAGTTCAACCGTCGCGTCTTGCAGGAAGCCCAAGACCCGACCAATCGGCTGTTGGAGCGGGCGAAGTTCCTAGCCATCTTCGCCACCAACCTAGACGAATTCTTCATGATCCGCGTCGCTGGGCTTCACGATCAGGTGGCCGCAGATGTGACGCAAGCGGGGCCTGAGGGCATGCTCCCCGCGCAGACCCTGGAGCTGGTGATGCAGGGCGTGCGCGCCTTGCAGTCCGAGCACCTGCGCACCTGGCAGGAAGACGTCAAGCCGGCGCTGATGGCGCGCGGGATTTGCGTCCTTGACTGGCATGCGCTGAATGAGGAGCAACGCGCGCTGGCCAGCAGCTACTTTCATCGCCATGTCTTCCCTATCCTCACCCCGCTGGCGATCGACCTGGCGCATCCCTTCCCACACATTAGCAACCTGAGCCTGAGCCTGGCGGTGGTGATACAGGGTGAACACGGCCGGCTGCACTATGCGCGGGTGAAAGTGCCGCCCTCGTTGCCGCGCCTCGTCTCGCTTACGCAATGCCAGGACAACGACAACTGCGTCCGCTGTTTCACCTGGCTAGACCAGATCATCGCTGCGCACATTGATACGCTGTTCCCCGGTCAGGAGGTCATCGGCACCTATGCCTTTCGCGTCACCCGTGACGCCGACATTGAGATCCAAGAGGACGAGGCCAACGACCTGCGCGCGACAGTTGAGCGATCGATAAAAGACCGCCGTTTTGGCCGTGTGGTGCGCCTTGAGGTCGTCCACGATATGCCGGAGGACGTGTGCAGTTTGCTCGAACACAACCTGGGCCTCTCGGCCCAGGATGTCTTCTACCTGGCAGGTCCGCTGGACTTGAGCTGTCTCTGGGAGCTGCACCGCTTGCCCATACCGGAACTAAAGGATCCGCCCTTTAATCCGCGCCTGCCGCCAGACCTGGCAAATGGTCAGGACCTCTTTGAGCGCATCCGCAGCGGCGATGTGCTCCTGCATCACCCGTACGATGCTTTCACGCCGGTGGTGGAGTTTGTGCGCGCTGCTGCGCGCGACCCCAACGTGTTGGCCATCAAGCAGACGCTGTATCGCGTTGGGAAGAACTCGCCCATCGTCGAGGCGTTGAAGGAAGCCGTGATGAACGGCAAGCAGGTTGCCGTACTGGTCGAGCTAAAGGCGCGTTTCGATGAAGAGAACAACATCCAGTGGACGCGCGCGCTAGAAGAAGTCGGCGTGCACGTGGTCTATGGCCTGCCCGGCTACAAAGTGCACGCCAAGATGTGCCTCGTGGTCCGGCGCGAGCAGAACGGCGAGATCTGCCGCTACGTTCACCTGAGCACGGGCAATTACAACGTTGACACGGCGCGGGTTTACACCGACCTGGGCTTATTCACCTGCAATCCGGAGATCGGCCAGGACGCCAGCGAGCTATTCAACAACCTCACCGGCTACTTTAAGCAAAAGTGCTATCGCCGGCTGCTGGTGGCACCTGTTTCCTTGCGCCAACGCCTGAGCGAACTCATCGAACGCGAAATCAGCCTTCATCAGGAACATGGCGGGGGACATCTGATCTTCAAGGTCAATCAGCTCGTGGACCCGGCCATGATTCAACTCCTCTACCGCGCTTCGCAGGTTGGTGTGAGGGTGGACCTGTTGGTGCGCGGCATGTGTTCTCTGCGTCCGGGCATCCCCGGCCTGAGCAAGAACATTCGCGTCGTCAGCATCGTCGGCCGCTTTTTGGAACACAGCCGCGTTTACTACTTCCGGAATAACGGCGCTGAGGAGATTTACGTCGGCAGCGCCGATCTGATGGAGCGTAACCTGGACCGGCGCGTGGAGACGGTCTATCCGATCCTAGACCCTGCGATTCGCCAGCGCATCAAGACCGAGGTGCTGGAGCTGGGATTGGCCGATAATGTCAAGGCCCGCGAGCTACGTCCAGATGGTAGCTATGTCTTCGTCACGCCCAAGCCCGGCGAGCCGCTCATCAACAGCCAGCTCCGGCTGCTCGAACTGAGCAGTGAGACATAGGGCGGGTGGGACTCGAACCCACACGCTGCTTTCGCAGCAGAAGATTTTAAGTCTTCGGCGTCTGCCATTTCGCCACCGCCCCGCACATGCATTTTATCCCGCGCCGGCTGGCCGGATACGACCCCGGCGGGGCAATAAGTCTAGCACGCCTGACGCTGGGGGAGAGTGCGCCACTTGAAGGTGATACGAGAAACACGCACCGCGGAGGACGCAGAGGTTATCTCTCCGCGCCTCGGCGGTTTAAAAGTCGGTAAGCCAAGTCACCCCAAAGTTAAGCACTCCCGTGTTCATGATAGCGTTCACCAAAAGCTGCCAAGGATGCTGCGATACCTATTTCTTGCGTTTCTGCGCCTCTGCGTGAGATCAGCCTGACGCGGTTGCGCGCGCCAGCGCCTGTTGATATGCCTCCGGCGTGTCCACGTCGAGCAGTATTGCGTCCGTGTTTACAAGGATATGGGCGACAGCTTGAGGATGCGCCTGTAGCAGGACGCGGATGGGCGTGCCATCCGGCAGGTGTTGCACAGCCGGCCACCACATCCGCCCCAGCAACACCGGATGCCCGCGCCGCGTCCCGTAGCGCGGCGCCAGGATGCCCCCACATCCGTTGAGGAATGCCTCGCCCAAACACCAAAAGATCCACTCTGGCAGCAAGGGCTGATCGCCCGGCACGATGAACGCTCCGCGAGCCGGCGTCTCCCCCAGCCAGTCCAGGCCGGCCTTAATCGAGGAGGACATCTCGCCCCGCTGATAGTGCGGGTTGTAGACAAAGCGCAGGCTTAAGTCGCCAAGCGCCGCCTCGACCTGTTCGCGTGCGTGGCCGGTGACGACCACCACCTGTCCCACCCCTGCACGCAGGACAGTCTGGGCCACACAGCGGATCACTGTGCTCCCTTTAAATGGCAGGAGCAGCTTGTTGATGCCGCCGCCGTAACGCGAGGAAAGGCCGGCGGCCAGGACGACAGCAGCGAATGGGGAGAGGAGAGAAGAGGGCATATTGCGTATTTCGTATTTCGTATTACTTATATGAGCTGTGATAGGATGGTTTGGGCGCAGGTTTGCCAAGAGAACCGACGCACGTTGTGCCAGCCGGCAGCGACCAGATGGCGACGCAGGGCCTCGTCGGTCATGATCGTCCGCAGGACGGCAGCCATCTCTACTTCGTCGAACGGGTCGAAGTACAGCGCGGCTTGGCCGGCGACTTCCAGGAGCGCCGGCGTGCGACTACAGGCCAGTGGCAAGCCGGCTGCTTGGGCCTCCAGCACGGGGAACCCGAAGCCTTCATAGAGAGAGGGGAACACATACGCCCGTGCGCCGCGCAGCAAGGCAGCCTTCTCCGCATCGCTCACGTAGCCGGTCAGCATCACTGCGCCCTGCGCGCCGGCAGCGACGCTCTCAGCCCACAGGTCTTCGCGCCCCCATCCCGCACCACCGGCAAGCACCAGCCGCGCGTTGGCCAGGCCGGGATCGCGCGTCAGGCGCGCCCAGGCCCGGATCAGCCGGCGCAGGTTCTTGCGCGGCTGTAGCGTACCGACGTGTACGACGTAGGGAGAATCGCCCGTTAGCCCTAAACGGGCCAGGATGCACTGCGCCTCTGCTTCGCTGATCGCCGGCAAGGGGAGCGGTCCAGGGTGGGCCACGACGATCTTCGCCTGCTCAGCAGCGCGGCCGTAGAAGCGCAGCAGGTCACTGCGCGTGACTTCGGAGTCCACAACGACCGCGCCGGCGAAGCGCAACGCAAAGCGGGTGCTGAGGTCCAGGTACAGGCGTTGGGCGAGCGGGTGTGCCGTCGGGAAGTGCCGGTAGCCGGCATCGTGTATGGTGACCACGCTGCGAACGCGCCTGCGCAGCCCAGGATGGGCAAAGGAGAACGGCAGAACGTGGGCAGGGATAAATAAAGCATCCGGCGGGCTGGCCAGCAGCGCCCTCCCCAGCGCGAGATGCGTCCACAGGCGCGGCAGGGTGAGCACTATCCGCTCCGCAGATTGTTCGTTGGGCCACCCCTCCTCGTCCAATGGTTGGCGCAGATACAAGCGGAAGCGATGTCGCGGCGCCAGCGCCATCAACGCGCCGATAACAGCGCGCGCGTAGCGTTCAGTGCCGGTGAGGCGCACGCCGGTGACGCGACTCGCGTCAATCCCGATCAGCACACTGTGATTATCGGGTGCGTTCGTCGCCAAGGGGCGATGCTCTCCTTCTTGCCTCTGCGCGCGGGAAAGGTTGGCAGGCGGTTGCACCCCCCGCGGATGAATGCACCTGTGATGGGTGCGTTCACCAATGGGGGCAACCTAGAAGCGCGGCGCTCTATTATGATGTGGAAACCTTCCCCCGCGTGCGGGGGAATAAGAAGGGGGCATTGCCCCAAGCCGTGAATGCACCCACCTGTGATTATCACGCTGTGTTAGCATGTATGTTTATACGGCATGTTCACGAAGCCCGTGCCTGATATCGTTGTCGCGCGCTTGCCGCTCTATCTGCGCGCCCTCACAGCGATGCAGAGCAGCGGCAAAACCTTCGTCTCTTCAAAAGAAATGGCGCAGTGGTTGGGCATCAGCTCAGCCCAGATTCGCAAGGACCTCTCGCATTTCGGCGAGTTCGGCAAGCAGGGCATGGGCTATGCGGTATCTGAACTGCGAGAGAAGCTGCGTCGCATCCTTCACTTAGATCGAGAGTGGCCGATTGTGGTCATTGGGGCAGGCCACATCGGCAGCGCCGTAGCGGCTTACCCCGGATTCGTCAGCCATGGGTTTCGGGTGTGCGCGCTGTTCGATAACGACCCGGCCAAGATCGGCACGTCCATCGCCGGCCTCTGCGTGCACGACGTGCGCACCCTGCCGGAGTTTGTGCGCGCGCATGGCGTGCGCTTGGCGATGCTCGCCGTGCCGGCCGAGGCTGCCCAGTCCGTGGCCGAGCTGGCCGTATCGGCGGGCATCTTGGCCATTCTGAACTACGCGCCACTCAACCTGATGCTTCCTGACCACGTGCGCGTGGAGAACATAGACCCCGCCCTCCACCTCCAGCACATGACCTATTACCTAGGTTGACCCCCTTTGTGTCTTTTTAGCACAAAGGGTTGACAAACCTCGGACAACGCATATAATCCAGCTATCTTTTCGATGACCGAGGGAGGATTGACCATGAAGAGCAAGCCAGTGATTAAGGTGATCGCCGCCGGCGTTGGTGCTGCGTTGGTGCTTACAGCGTGCGCTGTGAGCAGCCGCCAGATCGTGACGGGGCCAAACGGTCTGACTGTGCAGCCGTTGAGCATTTCTCCGGCCCAGGAAGTCGTGCTTCCTGCTGCGACCGAGGATCGCGCGACGCTGCCGGCGCTGAGCATGCCGAACGACGCCGCCCAAGCGCCAGCCAAGCAACCCATCCCAGCGAAGGACGTGACCAAGGCACAGGATGCGTCCAAAACCGTTGAGCAAGCCAAAACGACGGAGAAGGCCGTTGACGCCTACAAGGACTACGGGAGCTGCGCAGGCTACGGCGACTAAAGACGAAGCGCACTTTGATAACAAACCCTGAGGGCGACCCCCTCAGGGTTTTTCATTTCGCGCGTGCCAGAGGCCGCCGTTGGCCGTCGCTGCGATGACCGTTCCATCGTCCAACACCGAGAGGCACAAGACATCGGCGCGATCCAACATCTTGCGCCATGTCCCCCCGCGCGCTGCGAACACCCCCTCCGTCGTCGCTGCCCAGCCGGCCTGGATGAAGTTGACCTCAGCGGCAGGAAGGTCGGCGACCTGCCGCCACTCTCCATACGGCGGCATGGCTGTCCAAAGCCCATGGCCTTCTGTGCCCACGTATAGCTGACCCTCAGGCGTGATGTCCAGGGCAGCAAACGGGCCGACCTCGATGGGCAAGGGCAACGCCTGCCAGGCGCGTCCGCCGTTGACGCTCATGAACACGGCGTAGTCGCTGGCTGCGAAGCAGACTTCGTCCTCGCCGAAGTTCGGCGAGCAGGCAATCGCGTTGATGGCCAAGTCCAGCAACCCATAGTTCCAAGCGTGCCACGTAACCCCGTGGTCAGCGCTGCGCAACACGCCGTCCTCGGCTGTGGCGGCCAGGGCGACGCCGTCGCGCGCAAAGGTCGGCGAGATGGCCAGGCCGAGCACGCGCGCTTTGGCCGGCAGATGGGCAAGTTGCCACGTCTGGCCGGCATCGGTTGAACGGGCGATGTCGCCGTTTGACCCGACCAGCCAAAGATCGCCGTCCGCTGCGACTGCGGTCAGCCCCACTTGGGCGATCTGTGGCGCTGTGGGCTGCCATCGGCCTGCCTGAGCGGTGAATCGCCACAGGCCGGCTTCGGTGGCGGCCAGGCATGCCCCTTCGGGCTGAGCGACTAGGGCATACACAGATCGGGGTTCTTTGAAGTGTATCCAGTTCATGGTCCTGAGATCAAGGGGTGTTGCGGGATGCTGTTGGAATGAACGCGCGGGGCGGTAGGTACTCGAACGCGCCAAGGTCACACTGCCCGACGCGAGGGATGCCGCGTTGATCGAATGGCGGACAGTCGGCGCCGGCATCTATCGCCGGGCTGGTGGGGCGCAGCGCCAAAGTCGGCAGCGCGCCGCCGTGATACCCAACCGCGGCATCCAACCCCGGGTCGGCCAGCACAATGCCGATGACGCAAGGCGCACCATCTCCAGGGCTTTGCAGGTTGGGCGCGCCGCGCAGCGCGCCGGCGCACTGCGCCGAGCTGTGGACGCGGCCCAGTCGGTTGCGCCCAATGATCACGTTGCGCAACAAGACGTCGGCTGCGTTGGCGGTGGTGTTGTAGATCGCGCCGCCAAATTGGTCGGCGTAGTTGTCGGCGAGGGTGACGTTGGTGACCGTCACCTGTCCGCCGTTGAAGAACAGGCCGCCGCCGCTGCCCAGGCTGTCGTCCGGCGAGTCGGCTCGGTTGCCGACGACGGTCAGGTTGGTCAGGTGGGCGTAGTTCCAACCCGGTGTGATCGTCGTCTGGGCGACGAGGACGGCACCCCCCGCGTCCTGCGAGAGATTATTGATAAACGTGCTATCGCGCAGCGAGAGCGGCCCGTTGTGGTGCATCAACCCGCCGCCGCTGGCGCGCCGGCCGTTGCTCAGCAACACGACGTTGCCGGAGAACAGGCTGCGCGCGATCTCCGAGCTATCTGGGTAATACAGATAGGTGTAAACAGCGCCGCCGAAGTTGCGCGCCGTGTTGCTGATGAAGAGGCTATCGTGGATCACCACGCGCCCACCCACCCCGGGCCGCCCCGCGCCGTCGTTATAAACCGCCCCGCCGAAGCCGAAGTTGGCGACGACGCCGCCATACGCGCTGCTATTCCGACGAAAGACGGATCGCAGGATGGTGACCGGACAGCGCAGGTTATAGATGGCCCCGCCGTTGATGCCGCGGTTGTCCTCAAATAGGCTGTCCTCTACGTGCAATTGTCCGTAGTGCATGGAGATAGCGCCGCCTCCGGCTTCGTTTGGGCCAGCGGTGCCATCGTTGTCGCGGAAGATGCTGTTGTCAACGACGACGCGGGCGCTGTAGCCGACCGCGCGCACTGCGCCGCCCTTGTCGCTCCGCCCGCGCACAAGGGTGAGGTTGCGCAAGGTCAAGGTGATGTTCTGTAGCCAGATTAAGCGCGTTTGATGGCCGCCATCCAGGATGATGCGCCCGCCTTGTTCGGGGCCGCCGCCGTCTATCTCAACGTCGCGGGTTAGGCGCAGCTCGCCGGTGAGCGTGATCGTCACCGGTTGGCTGCCGCAGCGAAAGGTCACCACGCCACCATGGTTCAGCGCCGCGCGCAGGGCGGATTCGGTGCAACTGGCCGGCGTGCCATCGCCGACCACCCCGTTGGCCTGGGCCGGATGTGCGAT
>DAOTYZ010000099.1:0-7478 GCA_034434555.1 Candidatus Roseilinea sp. | reverse complement strand
TTATTACCATAACTTTAGTAAATGCCAGAAATTGCCCTTAAAAGCACCCCCAAGGCGGCCCAGCGCGGCAACCCCTCCTTTGTCTGGCGCGCCGGTCAAGAACGGCGCTTGGCGATGTTAAATAGATTTGCGCCTCTCGCCAACCGGCGCGTGCTCGAATTTGGCTGCGGCATCGGCATCTACGTCCGGGCGATCCGTCGCTACACGCCGCACGTGGTCGGCTTCGACATCGAGGCCAACCGCCTGCGCGCAGGGTATGGACAGGGCATCCGAGAGTTAGTTGCTGCTGCTGCCGAGCAGTTGCCCTTCGCCGATGGCGCGTTCGACGTGGTCTTCAGCAACGAGGTGCTGGAGCACGTCGGCGACGACCGCGCGGCCTGCCGCGAGATCGCGCGCGTGCTGCGGCCCGGCGGGCGGGCGGTGATCTTCGTCCCCAACCGCTGGTACCCTTTTGAGACGCACGGGGTGTACTGGCGCGGGCGTTACTATTTTGGCAATCAACCGTTCATCAACTGGCTGCCGACGCGCTGGCGCAACCGGTTTGCGCCGCATGTGCGCGCCTACACAGGCCGACAACTGCGGGAGCTGTTCCACGGCACGCCGATGCGCCTGATCGCGCATACCCAAATCTACCCAGGCTTCGATAACCTGGTTGCGCGCCTCGGCTTCCCTGGCCGGCTGCTGCGCGCCATCATGCACCGCCTTGAGCGCTCGCCCTTGCGCGTGTTTGGCCTTTCGCATCTGCTGGTCATGGAGCGCATTTAGGAGTCGCCGGCCAGCAGCGCGGCTGCGCCCGGCTCGCTCCCCAACCAGCGTGGGATGGCCGGCGCCGGCTGGTCGGGAAACCAGCGCTGAAAAATGCGCCCCAGCGTCCCATCCGCCAGCATGTCCTGTAGGGTGAAGTTCACCAGGTCGCGCAGGCCAGAGTCGTTCATTGGCAGGGCGATCGCCAAGGGCACGCCGGCCGAGTGAAATGTGGTCAGGCTAAAGTCCATGCGGCGTTCGTTCTCGCCCACGCGCTGAATGCTGCCGATGGCGAGTTGAACCGACCCGTCCGCCAGGGCAGCGGCGACCTGGTCTGGCGCGAGGGGGAGGAATTGCGCGCGCCCTGGGTCGCCGAACCAGCGCCGGGCCATCTCGCGCACCAACGCGACCTCGTAACCCGTCGGCTGGCCGGCGTCGTTCAACATCGAGAAAGGCGGCGCTTGCGGATTCAGGCCCACGCGGATGCTTTGCGTGGTTCGGATGGCGCCCAGTGCGTTCCGCAGCTCGATCGTGTTCGGTAGGCTGGCCAGCGACGGCGGCGATGGCTGGGGGACGCTCTCCAGAGGCTCAGGCGCTGTGCGAAACCACCTCTCGTGCAGCCGGCGGAAGGTGCCGTCGGCCATCATCGCCGCCAGCGTCAAGTTCACCAGATCGGCCCAGGCCGAATCGTTGGGCGGCAGCATGATCGCCACCGGCTCGTTGGTCAGCACTACAGGAATAGACAATGCGCTGTTCTCCGCGGCGGCGATGCGCAGGCGGCGCAGGCGGCCAGCCACCCCGTCCGTCGCGCCATCCAGCAGATCGTTCAGCGCGGCTTGGTATGAATTGCGCGCCTGAATCGCCACCGTCAGGTTGGTCGCTGCCTGAATGTCTCCCAGCGCTACCACGGTGGCAAAGTCCACGTAGGTCACCCGCCGGCGCGCCAGGCTGCGAAAGTCGGCGAACTCGCCGGCGCGGGTGAGAATGGCTTCGCCGTCGCTGAGATAGGCGATGCTGAAATCGGCGATGCGCTCAGCCGAGCGCTGAATGGTCAGCCCGCCCAGGGCCAAGTCCACCTCGCGCTTGGCCACCTTCTCGGCGGCCGTGGCTGTCGTCACCTGCACGAACTCGGCATTGCGTTCGCTGCCCAGCCAGCGCCGGGCAAGCTCGCGCGCCAGGTCAACGTCCATCCCTTCTAACTCGCCCGCTTCGTTGACCCTCGCCAGCGGTGGCGCATCGTAGCGAATCCCAACCCGAATGGCAGAGCGGCGCTTGACCAAGGCCGCGGTCGAGAGGGTGGCCGGCACCGGTGTTGCGTCATCGTCCTCAATCACAACGACTGGGGTGGCCGCCGCGCGGGCGATGATGCCCTCCAGGTCCACCTGCGGCAATCCGCTACACGCGGTGAGCGCGAATGCGATGAAAAGTCCGAGCTTGGCCGTCTTTTTACTCATCGCTCGGGACTCTATCACGTCGCGCATACCGGGGTGCATTCACGCGCTGCGCTGCTCGCCCAAAACCCAGGCGACGCCCAACCCTGTCGTTCTGAGCGCCGGCGAAGAATCTAGACTCGCGCCCGAGCGCATTGCTGCGGGGTCACCGAGTCTGCGCAGCATCGCTGCTACTGCGTCTTGTAACAATCCACGATCACGTTGCGCGGGATGGTCGTGGTGCTGCCGTCGGCCTTGACGACGTAGATGGTGAACAGATAGTAGCCCTTGTCGGGAATGGTGAACTGGAAGGTGCCGCTGGGCAGCAGCAGCGGCATGCGCTTGCCCACCGGGTCGTTTGGCGTGATGCTGGCCAGGTTACCGGCAGGGCAGTTCTGGAAGATGCCCGGCCCAGGCTGGGTGGTGATCTCCAGCTCGGCTTTGATCGCACCGTTGATCTGCCACTCCAGGGTCGCGGTCTTGGGCTGCCCCTGATGGCCGAGCGGCACATCGCCGATGTCGTCGCGCGGCGAGAAGCGCATGTTCTGGCTGTAGGGCAGCACCGCCGAGGGTGGAATGGGCGGCGTGGGCGTTGGCAGGGGCGCTGCCGGCGTCGGCGCTGCTGTCGGCGCAGAGGGCGCACCTGCCCCAGGCGCCAGCGGCGGCGCGGGGACGACGGGCACCATGTTGGGGTCACCCGTGAAATCCACCAACTGACCAAACACCCAAGCTACGCCGCCCGGCGCGCCGGTGAACGCGATCTGCCACCATTGACCATTTGCGCTCTTGCCCCTCACGGCAGCCGCGTTGACGCCCGTGGCTCTCAGCTCGCCAACTTTCTGATAAGCCACGTCAGGGCCCGTGCGCAGGTTGGCGAACTCTTGGCCGGCCTTGAGCCGAACAAACGGCGGTTGCAGGCCGCTCGGCGGCGGGTTATTCGCCGCGCCGCCGGCGGTTGAAACCACCGGTAACGTGCCGGCGTCACCGGTGATGCTGGACGCCGGCCCATAGACCCAGGCGATGCCCCCTGGCCCAGCCGGATAGGTGATCTGATACCACGTCCCATCCGCAGTTCGCCCGCGCACCGGCACGCTCTGGCCTTTGCTGATCTGACCCAACAGTTGCGCGTTGAGGTCGGGCGCAGCCCGCACGTTGACAAAATCGTTGCCGGCCAACGGGCCAAGCAGTACGGTCGCCGGTTCACTGGTGGCTGCAGGCGGCGCTGACTCAGCCGGCGTCGCGGTCGGCACAGGCGTGGGTTCAGGGGTGGGCGTGGGCGTCGCCGGCGGCGCTTGGACTGCGACGAAGATCGCCTCGGAGGCGACGATTGGCTGGTCTTGTTCGCCGATCCCCTTTGCCTGGATGACCGCAGTGCCGATCAATTCCGCCGGCACCACCCACGGCACGACGAACTCAAACTCATCTGGGCGAACGGCCTGGTCCACCGTAGCGTAGCGCTGGTTGTTGATGAAGATATCCACCCGTCTAACGCCGCTGCCCGTGATCTTGCCGATGATCTGAATCTGCTCGCCAACGATGACCTGGGCATTGGCCGCCGGCGAGGAGAGCGTCGCGCTCGGCGGTGGCGCGGCACCGCCACAGGCCGCCAGCACAAGTGCAAAGGCGCAGGCTAACTTGACCGGTCTGCTCGCCGCGAATCGCGATCTCATGGCCGAGGGGCGTCTGGCCCTAGAAGATTCACTTGTGATGTGCTGACGCGCTGATCGGGCAAGGCACGCATCGCTCGCCAGGATTTTAACACTTGGAGCAGCAGCGCGCTCACGCCGGCCAGCGTCAGCCACCAACCCAGGCCGATGCCAACCGTCCCCTGATAGAGCGCTTCGATCGCTGGCTTGACCATGAAGTAGCCAACCAAAGGGACGGCGGGGGCCAGGGCGCAGGCGAAGAGCACCCCCAGGCGCAGCAGCGTGTGCAATGTGTGGCCGGTGGCAAATAGGCCGGCTGCCGCCCCGATCACACCCAGGGTGACGAAGAACTGGAGGCGATACTCCGGATGCGCGTAGGCCGTGAGCAGGTGCGGATAGGCCGGCAGCCCAAGCGACGCCACCAGCCAGCTCAGCCCCAGGCCCAGCCAACGTTTGCCGGCCAACAGCGCGATCAACAGCGCCGCCGACCACAGCGGCAGCAGGAACCACTCATTCCAAAAGACGCCAGCGCCGGGCGTGAAGTTCGTCATGATGGAAAGCTCGTGGGCGCTGCGGGTCAAGGCAGCCGTGACGTGGGCTGCCCAGGGCGAGAAATGGCCGGCCAGCAGCGCCAGCGTCGCAATGGCCACCGCAGCGCGCTCGGAGCGAGGAAGTGGGGTGCGTGTGGGCAAAGCGCCGCGCTAAATCCTGCCCAGGGCTTTCAGGATGACCGCCGGCTTCATCGGCAACGTCGTGATGCGCACGCCGATGGCCTGATAGATGGCGTTGGCGATGGCCGCTGCCGGCGGTACGATGGGCACTTCGCCCACCCCCTTGACCCCGAACGGGTGGTTGGGGTTGGGCACCTCCACGATCACCGGCTCGATCATCGGCAGGTCCAGCGCGGTGGGCATCCGATAGTCGAGCAGGCTGGCGTTCAGCAGGTGGCCCTCATCGTCGTAGATATATTCTTCGCTCAGCGCCCAGCCGATGCCTTGCGCCACGCCGCCTTGGATCTGGCCCTCGACATAGCTAGGGTGGATGGCGCGGCCCACGTCCTGGGCCGCGGTGTAGCGCAGGATCGTCACCTTGCCGGTCTCGGTGTCCACAGCGACGTCCACGACGTGTGTGCCGAAGCCAGGGATGGCCCCCTTGGTATCCAGCGAGACGCTCACGCTCAGCGGGCCGCCGGTCTCGTCCAGCTTCTCGGCCAAGTCCTTAAAGGTGATCTGCCGATCGCCGCAGATGTAGCGGTCGCCTTCGACTTGGATCGCCTCAGCAGAGACCTGCCAGAGCGCCGCTGCGCGCTTCTTCAGCTCCTGGATGATGGCCTGACCCAGGTGATAGGCAACGACGCCGGAGCCATACGTCGTGCGGCTGCCGCCTGTGCCGTCGTTAAAGCCCACGGTTTGGGTGTCACCGACCATCGGCCTGACGTCTTCGTAGGGGATGCCCAGCGTCTCGGCCAGCATCATCGCCAGCGAGGCGCGCGTGCCGCCGATGTCCACGCTGCCCTCCAGGTAGGCCACTGTGCCATCAGGGTTCACCGTGGCGGAGGCCGACGATTTGCCGTCCCAATTGAACCAGAAGCCGCTGGCGACGCCGCGACCAACCTTGATGTATGGGGCGCTGGGGGCCGGCAACGGCGCGTTGTAGTGGGGATGAGCCGCGATCGCGTCCAGCGTCTCAATGTAGCCAACCCGCCCATAGACCGGCCCATCCGCCCGCCGGTCGCCCTCTTTGGCGGCGTTGATCTGGCGGAAGGCGATCGGGTCCATGCCCAGCCGCTCAGCCAGCTCGTCTATCACCGACTCGCCGGCGAAGGCGGCGTTGGTGCCGCCGGGGGCGCGGTAAGGCTGGGCCGGCGGCTTGTTCACCAGCACGTCGTAGCCGTCAATCAGCAGGTTCTCCAGCCGATAGGGGGCGAAGATGACGCCCATGCCGGCGCTGACCGGTGAGCCGGGGAACGCGCCGGCCTCATAGGCCATCCAGACCTGGACGGCGGTGATCACGCCGTCGGCGCGCGCGCCGGCCTTAACACGAATCACCGAGGCGCTGGTCGGGCCGGTGGCCTTCAGCTCCTCATCCCGCTGCATCCACATCTTCACCGGCCGATGGCCGGCTTTGCGCGAGAGCAGCGCTGCGAGCGGCTCTAGGTAGAGCGCGAACTTGCCGCCAAACCCGCCGCCGATCTCCATCGGGATCACCCGCACGCGGGAGATCGGCACCTGGAGCAGGGCACTCAGGTCGCGGCGCTGATCCCAAGCGCCCTGCGTGCTGGTCCAGACCGTGATGTGGTCGTCGGCGTTCCACAGCGCGGTGGCGTTGTGCGGCTCGATGTAGCCCTGGTGGACGGTGTTGGTGCGAAACTCGCGCTCGACGATCACAGCCGCCTGGGCGAAGCCGGCGGCTACGTCGCCGCGGGCGAATTGCTCATGGCTGGCGATGTTGGTGGGCTTATCGCCGACCACTTCGCCCAGCTCGCGGGTGCGCAGGCCGGGCAGCAGGATCGGCGCGTCGTCGCGCATGGCCTCGAGGACGTCCAGCACTGGCGGTAGGGGTTCGTACTCCACTTTGATCAGCGCCAGGGCTTCCTCGGCAGTGTGAATGTCAACCGCGGCCACGGCGGCGACCGGATGGCCGTGATACAGCACCTTGTCCTGGGCGAGCACGTTCTGGCGCAGGTAGCTGTAGTTCACGCTGCCCTCGCCGCTCTTGGCGACCTTGTCCTCGGCCGATGGCAGGTCCTTGCCGGTGATGATGGCTTTTACGCCCGGCAATCGCTCGGCTGCGCTGGTGTCTATCGCGCGGATGCGGGCATGGGCATGCGGGCTGCGCAGCACCTTGCCGTAGAGCAGCCCTTGCAGCTTGACATCCGCGCCGTATTGTGCGCGGCCGGTCACCTTGTCCACGCCATCTGGCCGCAACACCCGCCGGCCGATGACGCTGTAAGGTTTGCCGTTTGTTGTCCCTGTGTTGTCCTTGGCGATCACTTCTACAGTGGCCATCTAATCATCTCCTATCGCGAATAGGCCGGGAACGCTCAACTTCGAGCGGCAGCCTTCTGCTAAGTTGGCTGTCTTTGCGCGCGCATCTCCGCCGCGGCATCCAGCACGGCACGCACGATCTTGTCATAACCGGTGCAGCGGCATAGGTTGCCGGCCAGCCAATGGCGAACCTCGTGCTCGGTCGGGTTCGGGTTGCGATCGAGCAGCGCCTTAGCGGCCACGATGAACCCAGGGGTGCAGATGCCGCATTGCAGCGCGGCATGCTCCAGGAACTTGCGCTGAAGGGGATGCAGACCCTCCTTCGGCGCGATGCCCTCGACGGTGGTCACGCGCGCGCCGTTCACCTCGACCCCCAGCACCAGACAAGCATTCACCAAGACGCCATTCAGCAGCACAGCGCAGGCGCCGCAGTTGCCGTTGTTACATCCTTCCTTGGCTCCGGTCAGCCCGAGCACGTCGCGCAGCACCTCCAGCAGGCTCTGGCGCGGCTCGCAGAGGAAGGTAACCTCCTCGTCATTGATTATCGCTGTGACACATACCTTCTGATGCATCACCCACCTCTCTCCAGCTTGCCGTTTTCCCGCTCCTTGCCCTCGGTGCGCGCGCGCTCGATCGCGCGCCACAGCGCCCGCTTGGTCAACACGTAGGCC
>DAOTYZ010000098.1:0-3600 GCA_034434555.1 Candidatus Roseilinea sp. | reverse complement strand
CTGAACCTGAAGGACAGCGGCGTGAACGTGGTTGTGGGCCTGCCGGAGACCAGCCGCAGCCGTGAGAAGGCCCAGAACGCCGGCCTGCGCGTGATGAACGTCAGCGAAGCGGCCGACGCCGGCGACTTCATCATGATGCTGGTGCCCGATGTGCCGGCCGCCCAGATCTACAAGGAGCACATCGCGCCGTATCTGACAAAGGGCAAGACCCTGATGTTCGCCCACGGCTTCAACATCCACTTCGGCCAAATCGTGCCGCCGAAGTACGTGGACGTAAGCATGGTGGCCCCCAAAGCACCTGGCCACACCGTGCGCAGCACCTACCAGGACGGCGGCGGCACCCCCTGCCTGGTGGCTGTCTATCAGGGCGGGACGCGCGCGTTGAAGCACGCGCTGGCCTACGCCAAAGCCATCGGCGGCACGCGCGCCGGCGTCATCCGCACCACCTTCAAGGAGGAGACCGAGACCGACCTGTTCGGCGAACAGGTGGTGCTTTGCGGTGGCGTCTCCCACTTGATCAAGGCGGCCTTCGAGACGCTCACCGAGGCCGGCTACGCGCCGGAGATGGCCTACTTCGAGTGCTTGCACGAGCTAAAGCTGATCGTGGACCTGATGTATCGCGGCGGGCTGAACTTCATGCGCTATAGCACCAGCGACACCGCCGAATGGGGCGACTACATCAGCGGCCCGCGCATCATCAACGACCGCACGCGCACCGAGATGAAGAAGATCCTCGCCGACATCCAGTCGGGCAAATTTGCGCGTGAATGGATCAAGGAGAACCAGACCGGCCGCAAGCGCTTTAACGAATATCGCCAGCATGATATCAACCACCCGATCGAGAAAGTCGGCCTTAAGCTTCGCCGGATGATGCCATGGCTCAACCCGCGCGAGGTAAAGCCTGGCCAGGGAGGCGCATGACGATCACTGCCCCGCCCGCAACGAGCGACGTGCTGATCCGTTTGGAGCGCGTTAACGTCGCGCTCAATGGCCGGCGCGTGCTCCACGACCTTTCGTGGGTGCTGCGGCGGGGCGAGCACTGGGCCGTGCTCGGCCCCAATGGGGCAGGCAAGAGCACCTTTCTGCGCCTGTTGCGCGGCGAGATCTGGCCCGCGCCGACGGACGGCGGCAGCCG
Source organism: Candidatus Roseilinea sp. (assembly GCA_034434555.1). Classification (GTDB taxonomy): domain Bacteria; phylum Chloroflexota; class Anaerolineae; order J036; family Brachytrichaceae; genus JAAFGM01. The sequence continues at coordinate 2,465 of DAOTYZ010000098.1, read as the reverse complement.
GCATTACTACTTCGATAGCCGGCCCACCACCTCCCCCATCGGCATCCCCCAGCGCATGGCGCTCGTCAGCGCCGAGCAGCAGCAACGCTATCTGCGCGTCCACACCCGCTGGGACGCCCAACCAATGCAGGCGCGCGACGTGGTGTTCACCGGCCTGCTGGGGAGCGAATGCGTGACCCGCCGGCCCACCCGTGCCGAGCAGGCGCGCGTTGCGCAAGCCATGGACGCCCTGGGCATCCAGGCGCTGGCAGACGCCCTGATTGATCGGCTGTCTCAGGGCCAATTGCGCAAGGTGCTGATCGCGCGCGCCCTGGTCGGCGATCCGGATGTGCTGATCCTGGACGAGGTCGGCGTGGGGTTGGACGCTCGCAGCCGCAATGACCTATACGCAGCGATCCAGCGCATGGCTGCGCAGGGCACACAACTCCTCATCACCACCCACCGGCGAGACGAGATCATCCCTGCAATCACCCATGTAATGGAATTGACAGCAGGGCGCATCACCTGGCTGGGCCGGCGCGAGGCGCTGAATGCCCCAGCGCGCCACCGGCAAGGTCCTGTCAACTGGCGAACGCTAGACCTAGCGACGATAGCGCAACGGGCGGCTGCACCGCCCCCCTTCCTGGTTAACATCGTCCGAGCCGATGTCGCCACCGCCAACGGCGACGCGCCGGTATTGCGCGGCGTGACATGGCGAATCAACCCCGGCGAGCACTGGGCCATCCTCGGCGACAATGGCGCTGGCAAGAGCACCCTGCTGCGGCTGATCCTGGGCGAGCTGTGGCCGGCGCACGGCGGGGCAATTGCGCGCTTCGCGGACCAAGCAGCAGATCAAGCGCGCACGCTGAGCGTCTGGGAAGTCAAGCGGCGCATCGGCTACGTCTCCTGCGAATTTCAGGCCCGCTATTACGCTGACCTTACAGCCGCCCAGGTCGTGGCCAGCGGCTTCTTCGCCAGCGTGGGTTGGCTACAACCGCTCAGCCGCGCGCAGAAGCAGCGCGTGCGCGAGACGCTCGACCTGTTCAACCTGCTGCCGCTCGCCGATCGCAGCATCCTGGAGATGAGCTACGGCCAAGCGCGCAAGGTGCTGATCGCGCGCGCCCTGGTCAACGCGCCGCGCCTGCTGATCCTGGATGAGGTCTTCGATGGCCTCGACGCTGAGGCGCGCGCCGAGTTGGCCGGCGTCTTTCAACAGATCGCGGCGCAGACCAGCGTGCTTTTGGTCACCCACCATGCGGAGGACATCCTGCCCTTCATCACCCACCGTCTGGTGATAGACGGTGGGCGCATTGCCTCTCAGGAACGTAAAGCCCGCTACCAGTTACTCAGGAGGAAGAGCGACTTATGTTCGATCCCAATCGCGTCCTGATCTTCGACACCACCCTGCGCGATGGCGAGCAATCGCCCGGCGCCACGCTGAACTTGGCCGAGAAGCTGGAGGTCGCGCGCCAGCTCGCCCGGTTGGGGGTGGACATCATCGAAGCCGGCTTCGCCATCGCCTCGCCGGGCGATTTCGAGGCCGTCACCCGCATCGCCCAAGAAGTTGGCCAGTCGGAGAACGCGCCGGTGATCGCCAGCCTGGCCCGCTGCGCCAAAAAGGACATTGACCACGCCTGGGGCGCCGTGCAATGGGCCAGGCGCCCACGCATCCACACCTTCTTGGCCACCAGCGACATCCACTTGCAGTACAAGCTCAGGATCTCGCGCAGCGACTGCATCGAGCAAGTCGGCGAGTTCGTCGCCTATGCCAAGAGCCTGTGCGATGACGTGGAGTTCTCGCCCGAAGATGCCGGCCGCAGCGATCCGGAGTTCCTCTGGCAAGTGCTCACGGTGGCCGTACAGGCCGGCGCGACGACGCTCAACATCCCCGACACGGTGGGCTATTGCACGCCGCAGGAATATGGCCGCCTGATCGAGGGCATCGTCCAGAACGTGCCGGGGATCAAAGAAGGCAAGGTGATCGTCAGCGTGCATTGTCACAACGACCTGGGGCTGGCCACAGCCAACACCCTGGCCGGGATCATGGCCGGCGCGCGCCAAGCAGAGGTCACCATCAACGGCATCGGCGAACGGGCGGGCAACACCGCGCTGGAGGAGGTGGTCATGGCGCTCAAGACCCGCCCGCAGTTCTTCGGCAATCTGTATACGAATATAGACACCACGCAGCTCTTGCGCACCAGCAAGATGGTCAGCAGCCTGACCTCGATCCCGGTGCAGCCGAACAAGGCAATCGTCGGCGCCAACGCTTTCGCCCACGAGGCCGGCATCCACCAGGATGGCATGCTGAAGAACCCGCTGACCTATGAGATCATGCGCCCGGAGGCCGTCGGCTGGAACAGCACCAACCTCGTGCTGGGCAAGCACAGCGGCCGGCACGCCTTCGCCGACCGCTTGCGGCAGATGGGCTATGAGCTGAGCCGCGAAGAGCTGGACAAGGCCTTTGAACGCTTTAAGCTGCTGTGCGA